>NZ_WWIC01000223.1:0-905 GCF_009872555.1 Streptomyces sp. SID5643 | reverse complement strand
ACGATCTTGGACTCGGGGACGGTCTTGATGACCTCGCCCTTGACGAAGATCTGGCCCTTGCCGTTGCCGGAGGCGACACCGAGGTCGGCCTCGCGGGCCTCGCCCGGGCCGTTGACGACGCAGCCCATGACGGCGACGCGGAGCGGGACCTCCATGCCGGTGAGGCCGGCGGTGACCTCTTCGGCCAGCTTGTAGACGTCGACCTGGGCGCGGCCGCAGGACGGGCAGGAGACGATCTCCAGGCCACGCTCCTTGAGGTTCAGCGACTCGAGGATCTGGATGCCGACCTTGACCTCCTCGGCGGGGGGCGCCGAGAGCGAGACGCGGATGGTGTCGCCGATGCCCTGGGAGAGAAGCGCGCCGAAGGCGACGGCCGACTTGATGGTGCCCTGGAAGGCCGGGCCCGCCTCCGTGACGCCGAGGTGCAGCGGGTAGTCGCACTGGGCGGCGAGCTGCTTGTACGCCTCGATCATGACGACCGGGTCGTTGTGCTTGACGGAGATCTTGATGTCGCGGAAGTCGTGCTCCTCGAAGAGGGACGCCTCCCACAGGGCCGACTCGACGAGGGCCTCGGGGGTCGCCTTGCCGTACTTCTGGAGCAGGCGGCGGTCCAGGGAGCCGGCGTTGACACCGATGCGGATCGGGGTGCCGTGGTCCCGGGCCGCCTTGGCGATCTCCTTGACCTTGTCGTCGAACTGCTTGATGTTGCCCGGGTTGACGCGGACCGCCGCACAGCCCGCCTCGATGGCCGCGAACACGTACTTCGGCTGGAAGTGGATGTCGGCGATGACCGGGATCTGCGACTTGCGGGCGATGGTCGCCAGCGCGTCGGCGTCGTCCTGCGTGGGGCAGGCGACCCGGACGATCTGGCAGCCGGAGGCGGTCAGTTCGGCGATCTGCTGGAG
>NZ_WWIC01000222.1:0-1629 GCF_009872555.1 Streptomyces sp. SID5643 | reverse complement strand
CGCGGACGCCGGACGCGGTGGCGGTCGTCGCCGAGGGCGTCGAGACGTCCTACGCGGAACTCGACGAGCGCGCGAACCGGATCGCCCAGTTCCTGGTGAGCCAGGGCGTCGGCCCGGAGTCGATCGTGGGGCTGTGCCTGCCACGCGGGATCGATACGGTCGCCGCGATCCTGGCCGCGTGGAAGGCCGGGGCGGCGTACCTGCCGATGGATCCGGAGTATCCGGCGGAGCGGATCGGCTTCATGCTGCGCGACAGCGGTGTGGTGCTGACCTTGACGACGGAGGAGATTCTCGACGAACTCCCCGCCGGCCGTGGGCGCCTGGTGGCGCTGGACGATCCGCTGACCGCGACGCAGCTGGCGGCCGCTCCGGCGACGTCTCCCGGCGTAGCGGTGGAGCGGGACGGTCTGGCGTACGTCATCTACACCTCGGGCTCGACGGGACGCCCGAAGGGCGTGGCGGTCACCCACGGAGGCCTGGCCAACTATGTGACGTGGGCGGCGGACGCGTACGGGAAGGGGACCGGTGGCGCCCCCCTGCACTCGTCACTCGCGTTCGACCTGACCGTGACCAGTGTGCTCGTGCCGCTGATCTCCGGCTCGGCCGTCGTCGTCAGTCCGGTCGGCGGTGCTGAAGGCCTGGCCGAACTGATCCGCGCCAGCGATGAGTTCGGGCTTGCCAAGGTGGTCCCCGCACATCTGCCGGTGCTGTCCGAGATGCTCGCGGACGAGCACACGACGGCCTCCGCCCGCACCTGGGTGGTGGGTGGTGAGGCACTGCCGGGCGCCGTCGTCCGCGAGTGGTTGGAGCGGTCGCCGGACTCGGTCGTCGTGAACGAGTACGGACCGACTGAGGCGGTCGTCGGATGCAGCGTGTTCGAGGTGCGACCGGGACAGGAGGTCGGGGAGTCCGTTCCGATCGGGCGCCCGGTGGCGAACACACAGCTGTACGTGCTGGACGAGCGGCTGTCGCCGGTGCCGGTGGGCGTGGCGGGCGAACTGTATGTCGCGGGTACGCAGTTGGCTCGCGGCTATCTCGGCCGTGCGGGTCTGACGGCGGAGCGGTTCGTGGCGTCGCCGTTCGCGTCCGGTGCGCGGATGTACCGGACGGGGGACGTGGCGCGGTGGTCGGCCGACGGCCAACTGGAGTACCTCGGCCGTGCGGACGAGCAGGTCAAGATCCGTGGTTTCCGGATCGAACCTGGTGAGGTCCAGGCGGCGTTGCTGGCACATCCCGGGGTGGCTCGGGCGGCGGCGGTCGCGCGTGAGGACACTCCGGGCGACAGGCGGCTGGTCGCCTACGTCGTACCCGCCGACGAAACGGACGCAGAGGAACTGCCCTCGCTCATAAAGCAGTTCGCAACCGCCCGATTGCCCGAGCACATGGTCCCCTCGGCGGTGGTGGTGCTGGACGCGCTGCCGTTGACGGTGAACGGCAAGCTGCACCGCGAGGCCCTGCCCGCCCCGGACTACTCCGGCGCCGCAGGTTCGGGCCGGGAGCCGTCCACCCACGAGGAGAAGGTCCTTTGCGAGGTGTTCGCACAGGTCCTGGGCCTTGAACGAGTCGGGGTGGACGACGACTTCTTCGTACTCGGCGGGCATTCCCTGCTCGCCGTCCGGCTGATCAACC
>NZ_WWIC01000025.1:0-4850 GCF_009872555.1 Streptomyces sp. SID5643 | reverse complement strand
CCGCGGTCTGGTCGGCGGGCCGCACCGCCCGGGCCGCCGCGCTGGCGTCGCTGCTCTGCGCGGCCGCGCTCGCGGGAGCGGCCGCGATGTCGGGCGGCCCCATCGGTTCCGCCGTGCTGTCCCGCTTCGGCCCGGTGTGGTGGCAGGTCGCCGCCGCGACGCTGGCCTGGCTGTGGCTGCTGGCGATCCCCACGGCGGTGGGAGTACGGGCCTGGCGGTGCCGTTCACCCCGGGCGGAGGAGCCGAAGATCGGCAAACAGCGGGAGACGGCGGCCGACGGTACCCGTGGGCAACGGCGGGCCCGGAAGCACGGCCGTGGTTGGTTCACGCGCACCGGCGTCGCCGGGATGGCCGGGGTGACCGGAGTCACCGAGCCCGCCAGGGGCGCCGTACGGCCGGAGCGGGACGAGGCCGACCAGAGTGTCCGGGGTCTCGGAGAACCCGGCGACGCCTGGGAGGCGGAAAGCGGCGGACGCGCCGCG
The DNA here is from genome assembly GCF_009872555.1 of Streptomyces sp. SID5643. NCBI lineage: Bacteria > Bacillati > Actinomycetota > Actinomycetes > Kitasatosporales > Streptomycetaceae > Streptomyces > Streptomyces sp. SID5643. The sequence continues at coordinate 4,368 of NZ_WWIC01000025.1, read as the reverse complement.
CGTGACGCCTCACCGGCCCATGGGGCGCCGTCGCCCTGCCGCCCCACGGGCCCGCGCGAGCAGGATCGCGAGACGGACTTCGGCCTCTACGACTTCCTGCCGTCCGGTCCGGAGCGCGAGCCGTACGACACCATGGCACCCCGGCCGTACGACACCCCGGCCCCCGAGCCGTACGGCACCCCGGCCCCGCCCGGCCGGTCCCGCCCGCCGGAAACCTCCTGAAGCGTCAGCCGTCCGTACCCAGCAGCCCGCGGAGCTCCTCCGGCAGAAGCTCCGTGCAGGACTGCTTCGCCTCGTTCGTGAGGGCGTCGTTGGTGCACGTGTAGTAGTCGCGGTAGACCAGCTGTGCCGTGAAGGACGCGGCGACCAGGGCGATCGCCAGCGACGCCGTGACCAGACCGCTCACCGCCGCCGTCGTCTGGGGGCGGCCGCCGCCCTGCTGCTCGGGGGCGGGGGAGGCCGGGTCCGGCTTGCGGGGCCCCGCGCGCAGGGAGCTGATGGCCCAGTACAGGGCGAGCGCGCCGAGCAGCAGAGCCACGTACGGCCAGCTGAAGAGGGCGAAGAAGAAGGCCCACATGCCCGACAGCAGGGCGTAGCGCGCACGGCGCTGCGCGGGATCCGTCGGGTCCCACCGCACGTTCGGGCCGCCGCCCTGGGGGCCGCCCTGGCCCTCGGGCCCACTGCGGGGGCGATCGCCGAAGCCGCCGGAGGAGCGGCCGGGCTGCCGGTCGCTCCACTGGTTGCCCCAGGGTGAGCGGGACCCGTCACCGCCCTGGGAGCCCTGGGAGCCCGGGGAGTCCTGGGAGTCCCGGGAGTCGTCACCCGACGGGCGCCGCGGCTGCCAGGGCCGGTCCGGTGTGCCCTCGGGCGGCGGGGCGAAGGGGTTGTCCTCCTGGGACCCGCGGCCCCGCCCCGGTCCGCCGTCGCCGCCCGAAGGCGCGTCGGGCGGTGAGCCGGGGCGCTCCCGCAGCAGCACGGCGCCGCGCTCCCCTCCCTGTGGCGACAGCTGGGGGAACGTGAGGAGTCGCAGGCTGCGGTCCGGCATCAGGTGAGCGTCTTCCCGTTGATGAGGAGGAGTGAGTGGACAGAACGGAACGGCGTCGGACCCGGGTCCGTCACCTCCTGAACGCACCACGTCCGGACGTCGTTCCCGAACCGGCTCCGTCCAGACGCTACCTTCCGGCCCTGCCCCCGTCCCGTGGGGGCCGCCCGGTGTGCCGGTATCGTTGCTGACGGTCGGCCGGTTCGTAGGCTTCCCCGTATCCGGGGACGCAAAGCATTCGTATGAATGTACAAACGCCGGGTGCCGGCCGCCTGGACAGACGCTCCCCCGAGAAAGGCCCCCACCGTGGCCGCCAAGCCCGTGGCCCCGCGCGCCAAGCGCCTCGTCGTGCTGGTCTCCGGATCCGGCACCAATCTGCAGGCGCTCCTCGACGAGATCGCCGCCGTCGGCGCGCAGGCGTACGGGGCCGAGGTCGTGGCCGTCGGCGCGGACCGCGAGGGCATCGAGGGACTGGCGCGCGCCGAGCGGGCCGGGCTGCCGGTCTTCGTGTGCAGGGTCAAGGACCACGGCAGCCGTGAGGAGTGGGACGCCGCCCTCGCCGAGGCCGTCGCCGCCCACGAACCCGACCTCGTCGTCTCCGCCGGGTTCATGAAGATCGTCGGCAAGGAGTTCCTGGCCCGGTTCGGCGGGCGGTTCGTCAACACGCACCCCGCCCTGCTGCCCAGTTTCCCGGGAGCCCACGGCGTGCGGGACGCGCTCGCGTACGGCGCCAAGGTCACCGGCTGCACCGTCCACTTCGTCGACGACGGCGTCGACACCGGGCCGATCATCGCGCAGGGCGTGGTGGAGATCCGGGACGAGGACGACGAAGGCGCTCTCCACGAGCGCATCAAGGAAGTCGAGCGAAGGCTGCTCGTCGAGGTCGTGGGGCGCCTCGCCCGCAACGGCTATCGCATTGAGGGACGAAAGGTAGTTATCCAGTGACCGCCGAGAGCAACAAGCGGCCCCTTCGCCGGGCGCTCGTCAGCGTCTACGACAAGACCGGTCTGGAAGAGCTGGCGCGCGGGCTCCACGAGGCCGGGGTCGAGCTCGTCTCCACCGGCTCGACCGCCGCGAAGATCGCCGCTGCCGGCGTCCCCGTCACCAAGGTCGAGGAGCTCACCGGCTTCCCCGAGTGCCTGGACGGCCGTGTGAAGACGCTGCACCCGCGCGTGCACGCGGGCATCCTCGCCGACCTCCGTCTGGACAGCCACCGCGAGCAGCTCGCCGAGCTGGGTGTCGAGCCGTTCGACCTCGTCGTCGTCAACCTCTACCCGTTCCGCGAGACAGTCGCCTCCGGTGCCTCGCCCGACGAGTGCGTGGAGCAGATCGACATCGGCGGTCCCTCGATGGTCCGCGCCGCCGCCAAGAACCACCCCTCGGTCGCGGTCGTCACCAGCCCGGCCCGGTACGCCGACGTGCTCAAGGCCGTCCAGGGCGGGGGCTTCGACCTCACCACCCGCAAGCGGCTCGCCGCCGAGGCCTTCCAGCACACGGCCGCCTACGACGTCGCCGTCGCCTCCTGGTTCGCCTCCTCCTACGCGCCCGTCGACGAGTCGCAGTTCCCCGACTTCCTCGGCGCCACCTGGGAGCGCGAGCACACCCTGCGCTACGGCGAGAACCCGCACCAGCCCGCCGCGATCTACGTCTCCGGCACCGGCGGCCTCGCCCAGGCCGAGCAGCTGCACGGCAAGGAGATGTCGTACAACAACTACACGGACACGGACGCCGCCCGCCGTGCCGCGTACGACCACGCCGAGCCGTGCGTCGCGATCATCAAGCACGCCAACCCCTGCGGCATCGCGATCGGCGCGGACGTCGCCGAGGCGCACCGCAAGGCGCACGCCTGCGACCCGCTGTCGGCGTTCGGCGGCGTGATCGCGGTCAACCGCCCGGTCAGCAAGGAGATGGCGGAGCAGGTCGCGGAGATCTTCACCGAGGTCATCGTCGCGCCGGACTACGAGGACGGCGCGCTGGAGGCCCTCACCAAGAAGAAGAACATCCGCGTGCTGCGCTGCGCCGACGGCCCCTCCGCCCCGGTCGAGGTCAAGCCGATCGACGGTGGCGCGCTGCTCCAGGTCACCGACCGGCTCCAGGCCGACGGCGACGACCCGGCGAACTGGACGCTGGCGACCGGTGACGCACTGAGCGCCGACGAGCTGGCCGAGCTGGCCTTCGCGTGGAAGGCCTGCCGCGCGGTGAAGTCCAACGCGATCCTGCTCGCCAAGGACGGCGCCTCGGTGGGCGTCGGCATGGGGCAGGTCAACCGCGTGGACTCCTGCAAGCTCGCGGTGGAGCGGGCCGGTGAGGAGCGGGCCAGGGGCGCGTACGTCGCGTCGGACGCGTTCTTCCCGTTCCCGGACAACATCGACGTCCTGGGTGCCGCGGGCGTCAAGGCCATCGTGCAGCCCGGCGGTTCGGTCCGTGACGAGCTGGTCGTGGAGGCCGCGCAGAAGGCCGGCATCACCATGTACTTCACGGGGACGCGGCACTTCTTCCACTGAGACCGGTGACGGACGGAGCGGGCCGGCTGCATCGCCGGCCCGCTCCGGCGTGTCAGCCGTCCACCTCGTGGCGTCCTCGGCGGCCGCGCGCAGCGCCGCGCTCAGGAGCACGACGTGCGCAGGTTCCGCGCGGTCGGACCGGTCATGTGCGACGACCCTGCGACACCCCTTGCGCACGGGTCACTTCCGGCCCTCGGGCTCGTACTCCTCCAAGAAGTGCGCGACGCGGTCGGCGTAGTCGCGGACGTCCGGGGGCACGCCGCCCGCCTTGTTCACGGTGCGGTACGACCTGCGGTACGCGGCGGCGACGAGCACACGCCGGTCGCCCGGCAGGTCCGCGTGCAGCCGCGGGGCGATCCAGCACAGGTAGCGGCCCATCGCGGGGATGGACTCGGCCGGCGGGAAGGGGGGCTCGGGGACCGTCTCGCCGGGGGTGCCGTCCTCGTTCATCCACCAGCGCAGGACGCGCGGGGTCCAGCGGGCGATGCCGTACTCGTCGTTCGCGGGGTCGGCCAGGTCCGGGTCGAAGTCGCTCTCCACCTTCAGCATGGCGGCGATCAGGACCGGGCTGACCTCTTCCTGGTCGCAGTCGTGCGCCGTCTCGACGATCAGCAGGCGGTAGGCGGGCGGCACGCCCCGGTCGGTGCGGAGTTCGGAGGCGCCGTACGCGGCGGCCGAGACGTTCGCCGTCGCGCCGGGGCCGCTGCCGGCGCCGCCGCCTCCGGCCGAGGCGCCGATGCCGTAGGCCAGCAGGGCGGCCAGGGCCGCGGCGGCCGCGGCCAGGACGGCCGCGAGGGCCCCGCGGCGCGAGCGGTGGCGGGC
>NZ_WWIC01000221.1:0-205 GCF_009872555.1 Streptomyces sp. SID5643 | reverse complement strand
GTTGCATGATGACAGTGTCATCAGATATGTCTTCTTGTTGTCCTTGCCCTGATGTATACTCTGCAACCGCAATTCCATTTCTTTCGCCTAGCTTTTGAACAGCCTCGGTAAAAGCCAGTCCTTCCATTTTCATTAGAAAGGAAAATACATTTCCACCTTCTCCACATCCGAAGCAATGAAAAATTTGCTTATCAGATGAAACAGA
>NZ_WWIC01000220.1:0-372 GCF_009872555.1 Streptomyces sp. SID5643 | reverse complement strand
GGGACGTGATCGGCCGGCACGAGGTGCTGCGTACGGTGTTCAGGAAAGCGGACGGCGAGCCGTATCAGCACATCCTGGAACTCGACGAGCTGGAGTGGGAGCTCGCGGTGAGCAGGGTGGCCCCGGCGGATCTCGACGCCGCCGTCGCCGAGGCGACCGGTCACGCCTTCGACCTGTCGTCGGAGGTGCCGATCCGGGCATGGCTCTTCGAGACCGGCCCGGCCGAGCAGGTGCTGGTCGTGGTGCTCCACCACATCGCCAGCGACGGCTGGTCGGACGGGCCGCTGGCCCGGGACTTCACCCGGGCGTATCTGGCACGGTGCCAGGGCCGGGCGCCGCGGTGGGAGCCGCTGCCGGTGCAGTACGCGGACT
>NZ_WWIC01000219.1:0-29746 GCF_009872555.1 Streptomyces sp. SID5643 | reverse complement strand
CTGACGACCAGTTCGGTGACGAACGCCGCCTCGTCCAGCCCCCAGGCGGCCAGCTGCTCGCCGGCGGCCTGGCGGGCGGCGGCCACGCGCTCGGGGTCCGATGTGATGTCCCAGGTCGCGACCTGGTCCGTGCCCAGCGCGCGGGTGCGCGCCAGCAGCAGTGCGACGTCGTCACCGGGCTCCTCCGGAAGCACTGTCTTGAGCACCGTGTCGCACAGCATGTCGAGGGTGCCCGCCGGTGCGGACAGCGCCCGGCACAGCTCGGCGGTGGCGTGATCGACGTCGCGGTCGCGGTCCTCGATCAGACCGTCGGTGTAGAAGGCGAGCACCGAGCCCTCGGGCAGCTCCAGCTCGGTCGCCTCGAAGGGCAGGCCGCCGATGCCCAGGGGCGGACCGGCGGTCATCTCCACCAGGGCTGCGCTGCCGTCGGCCGGCAGCACCGCGGGCGCCGGATGGCCGGCCGCCGCGAGGTTCAGCCGCCGCGACACCGGGTCGTAGACGGCGTACAGGCACGTCGCGCCGAGCTCCGCCGCCTCGCCGCTCTCGTCGGAGGCGAGGTGGACGACGAGGTCGTCAAGGTGAGTGAGGAGCTCGTCCGGTGGCAGGTCTACGTCCGCGAGGGTGCGGACCGCGGTGCACAGGCGGCCCATCGTCGCCGTAGAGGGGATGCCGTGCCCGACGACGTCACCGACGACCAGGGCGACCCGGCTGCCGGACAGAGGGATCACGTCGAACCAGTCCCCGCCGATACCGGCCAGCGAATCGGAGGGCAGATAGCGGTGGGCCACCTCGACGGCGGCCTGTCCGGGCAGCCCTCGTGGCAGGAGGCTGTGCTGGAGGGCCAGGGCCGTGGCGCGCTCCCGGGCGAACCGCCGGGCGTTGTCGATACACACGGCGGCCCGGCTGGCGACCTCTTCGGCGAGGACGGTGTCGTCAGCGCCGAAGTCGTCCGGGTTGGCGATCCGCACGCCGACCACCACTCCGAGGGTGGTACCCCGCGCCCGCAGCGGCGCGGCGAGCATCGAGTGCGCGCCCTTGCGGTAGGGGCTGCCAGCGGGGGCGCGTGCGTTGCGCTCGGCGACCCAGCGCACGAAGTCCGGCTCGCCGGCCTGACTGACCACGGCCCGCCCCGCCCTCAGGGCTTTCGCCGGCGGGGAAAACGGTGAATAGGTGTCGGTGTCGCCCACAGGTATGGCGGCCTCAGGTGTTCCCTTCGTGCCGGATCCGTGCGCGACCCTGCGCAGGACGATGTCCCGCAACGGAAGGTCGGGCAGCCTCTCCGCTTCGAAGACCCACTCCAGCAGGTCGACGCTGGCGAAGTCGGCGTAGCGGGGGACCAGCAGCTCGATCAGCTCCTCGGCCGTGCGCACCACGTCGAGGGTCGTGCCGATCGAGGCCGCGGCCTCGTCCAGCAGGGCGAGACGTTGCCGGGCCCAGTACTGCTCGGTGCTGTCGAATGACGCGATGCCCACAGCCTGGACCTGACCGTGACCGTTCCGCAGCGGCCACATGTCGGTGGTCCAGGAGTGTTCCCGGTTCAGGGCGGGGGCCCCGGTGAAGCTCTCGTAGCGGACCGGGCGGCCTGTGGCGACGACCTGACGCAGATGATCAAGCCAGCCGCGATGCGCTTGGCGGTCCTCCACGCTCTCCGGGAAGTGCTGTCCCAACAGCGCCTCCTCCGGAACTCCCATGATGGCGCAGGCCACGTCGTTCAGCCGCATGTAGTGCTGCGTGGTGTCGAACACCGACATGGGCAAGGAGGCCTGCTGGAAGGCTTGACCCGCCACGGTCGCCTCCGGCCCGCCGGGAGGATCGGCGGTGATCACGTACCCGGACTGCTCCCCGCTCTCGCCGAGCACGGCGCAGGCGGTGAGGGCGAGCGGAACGGACGAGCCATCCCGGTGGCGCAGCACGACCATGCCTGACAGGTTCGCGACCGCGTCGGCCCTGACGTCCTCAGCCAGAAGTTCATGGGCCGGACGGTTCACCACCTCGTCGAACGTGTATCCCACCAGGTCGCGCGCACCGTCGCTCCAGGCCCTCACCACCCCCCGCATATCGACGATCGCCGCGGCGTAGACCTGTTCCATGGATTCAGCATTGTTCCTCTGTCCGGCCAGGGCAACCGAGACCAGAACATCACGACACCGCCGGACGGCGCCCTCATGACGCCTCCTCCAGCCCAGGTGCCCCCTGCCCGGGCAGGCGGGTGAGCGCGAGACGCACGAACGCCTGCGCGGCCGGTGAGGCCGGAGCGGGGTCGCGATGAGCGAGGGCCGGCGGCTGGAGCGCCTGCGGGTCGTCGAGGCGCAGGACGCAGTCGGCGTGGTCGCCCGGGACCGGGCATCGGGTGGTACGTCGCCGCACACCCCTGAGGCGGCAGGGGCGCACCAAGTGCGAGCCGGCCCGGCGGTGACGCAGCGGGACACTCCGGTGCGAGCCGGGTCGGATGACCGGCGGCACGACTCCCTGTACCAGGCGGGCCGCCGGTCACGGGACCTGACGGTCAGTCCGCCGAGTGCGGCGACGACGATCAGGCCGGCCGCGGCGTAGGCCAGAACCCACGGCGGAACGCGATCGGCGCAACGACCTCGTCGGCCGCTCGGCCACCTTCCGGCCGAGCTCGTCGCTCACCGCGAAGGAGTGGCCGGTGAGGCGAGGTCGGGCAGGGGGCGCCGGGCGACCTCGTGGGCGTCGTCCTGTGGGACGCCCAGCATGCGCAGGACCATCTCGGCGAGGTTCACCGCGGCCTCGTCGCCGTCCAGGTCGGGGCGGGCGAATCTCAGCTCCACCAGGGACAGCAGCGTTCCGCCCAGTGCGGACAGGGCGACCGCCGGGTCGACGGGGGTGAAGCGGCCGGAGGCGAGGCCGGCCTGGAGGTCGCGCAGCGCACGCCGGGCCAGGCCGTTGTCCGAGTGGATGTGGCCCATGCCGCGGTGGCGCAGGACCTGCATCAGCTCGGGGTGGGAGTCGGCCATGCGGGCGCTGAGCCGGAAGCCCGCCGCGACGAGTTCCGCGGGGTCGTCGATCTCCGCGAGGTGCTCGTCGAAGGTCTGGCCGAACTCCTCCAGGGCGTCCACCACGGCTGCCTCGAACAGCTCCGTCTTGGACTCGAAGTGGTTGTAGAAGGAGCCGAAGCCGACGTCGGCGCGCTCGGCGATCGCCTGGATGCTGGCGCTGGTGTCCCCGGTTTCGGCGAGTATCTGCCGGGCGGCGCGAACGAGCGCGCGACGGGTCTCGGCGCGGCGCCGCTCGAACCGGTTGCTGGACGGGGCTGACGTAGGCATGCACAGAGTCTAACCGCGGGGGCGATGACGACAGCATCTCTGATGGAATCATCATTTCATTTCGTGAAGGTCTTGACGACGTTACTGTCAAACTTGATGATTCCCTCATTGAGGCGATGCCGCTCGGAGGGCACCCATGTCTGAACCCCGCGTCCACGGGACCGACGTCAAAACGGCCCACCAGGACCTGCACAGCGACCAGGGCGCCCTGCGCGGCGAGCACCCCGGCCGCTCCCGCAATCCCGTCATCAAGGTGGCGGACCTGGCCTGGCTGGAGTTCGAGAAGCCCGACCTGGACCGGGCGGAGGTCTTCGCCCGCGACTTCGGTTTCGGTGTCGCCGCCCGCACGGAGCGGGAGCTGTGGCTGCGCGGCACCTTCCCGGGCTCGCCCTGCATGGTGATCCGGCGCGGCCGGAGTTCACGCTTCATCGGTCCGGCGTTCCGCGCGGCGGAGCGGGCCGACCTGGACCGGCTGGCGCGGGCCACCGGCTCCGCCGTGCGGGACGCGGACGTGCCCGGTGGCGGCAAGGCGGTCGGCCTGCTCGACCCCTCCGGCTTCCCGGTGCGAGTGGTGCATTGCGGTGAGCAGCTTTCTGCCCTGCCCGAGCAGCAGCCGCGGCTGCTCAACTTCGGTACTGCTCACCGTCGTACGAACACCACGCAGCGCCCGCCGCGCGAGCCGTCCCGCATCCAGCGGCTGGGGCATCTGGTGCTGGAGACACGGGTGTTCGCGCGGGCGCTGGACTGGTACCTCGACACCCTCGGCATGATCGTGTCCGACTTCCTGTTCCTGGACGGGCAGCGCGAGCGCGGCCCGGTCATGGCGTTCATCCGCTGCGACCTCGGCAGCGTGCCGGCCGACCACCACACGCTGGCCATGCACCTGGGGCCGGGCACCGGCTATGTCCACTCCGCCTACCAGGTCACCGACCTGGACTCGATCGCGGCCGGCGGTGAGTACCTCAAGGAGCGTGGCTACAAGCGCAGTTGGGGCATCGGGCGGCACATCCAGGGCAGCCAGCTCTTCGACTACTGGCGCGATCCCGACCACTTCATGCTGGAGCACTTCGCCGACGGCGACCTGTTCTCCTGCGACATCGAGCCCGGCTGGGCGGCCTTCTCGACCAGCGGGCTGGCCCAGTGGGGTCCGCCGGCCACGCGTGACTTCCTCGGTGCGACCCCCACCCCCGAGCGGGTCCGCCACGCCATCGAGGCCCTGCGCGACGACAACGAGATGGACATGGCGCGTCTGCTGGGTCTGCTCAAGGCCGCCAAGTCCTGAATCCTCAGCTCACTCACGAAAGAAACCGACATGAGCATCAACGTCCTGCGCACCGCCGACGGGTGGTGGGCGGTCCTCCCTCAAGCTCTCGACTCCGCTCCAGCAGGGGAGACCTCCATCGCCCGGGCCGTCCCGGTCGACACCAAGGCCGTCACCACCGCCGAACTGATCGCCGACCGGGCCGCCGTACAAGCGGCCACGCTCTCCGGTGAACCCGGCACACCCGTCGCCGACCTGGTCGCCCTCTCGCCGCTCACCACCCCCTGCCGGGTGGTCGCGCAGATGGTCAACTACCGTAGTCACGCCCGGGATTCGGGCTTCACCGGTGACATCCCGCCCGCCTTCTTCCGCAAGGCGTCCGGCTCGGTCAGCGGCCCCGGCGACGCCGTCATCCGGCCCCCGCATGTGAAGTTCCTCGACTACGAGATCGAACTCGGCCTCGTCATGGGCGCGCCGCTGCCCATAGGTACCCGAGTCGCCGAGCCGGACCTGCCCTCGTACGTCGCCGGGCTGGTCATCACCAACGACGTCAGCGCGCGGGACGTCCAGCTGACCAAGACGCAGTTCTACGAGAGCAAGTCGTACCCGACCTTCACGCCGACGGGGCCGTACCTCACCCTGCTGGAGCCGGAGGACTTCGCGCACCTCCTCGACCTGCGGCTGAAGCTGTCCGTCAACGGCGAACTGCGCCAGGACCGCACTCTCGCCGACATGATCGTCCGCCCGGCGCAGGCCCTGACCCTCCTGGCCCGCTTCCAGACCCTCGACCCCGGTGACCTGCTGCTCACCGGCACCCCCGGCGGTACGGCCCTCAAGGCCCCGCCGAAACCGGTCGAGAAGATCGGCGCGCTGCTGCCGCCCGCCGTCAAGTGGAAGGCGTTCTTCAAGAGCCAGGCGAAGAACCCGCACTACCTGCACGCGGGCGACGTGATCACGGCGACGATCGCGACCCCGGACGGCCGCATCGACCTCGGCGAGCAGCGTACGCCCGTCAAGGACGCGCAGTAGGGCAGAGGTGAGCCGCACATGACCGTCGAGCACAACCCGGCCGCCGTACCCGTGGTGATCATCGGGGCCGGACCCGTGGGCGTGACCGCCGCCCTCCTCCTCGCCCGGCGCGGAATCCGCAGCGTAGTCCTCGAACGCCACCAGGACGTCTACCCGCTGCCACGCGCGGTCGCCGCCGACGACGAGGTACGCAGGATCCTCCAGGCCGCGGGCGTGGGGGAGGAGTTCGCAGCCATCGCCCGCCCGGCGAACGGGCTGCGGCTGCTGGACGCCCGGCACCGGGTGATGGCCGAGTTCCGCCGCACCGAGCGCGGCCTGCACGGCTACCCGCAGACCAGCATGTTCGACCAGCCCGAGCTGGAACGACTGTTGCGCGCTGCCCTGACCCGGCGCCCGGAGTGCGAACTGCGGGGCGGTGTGGAGGCCACCGCCGTCGGACCGGACACGGCCGGCCCCGTGCGCGTGACCTACCGCGACGACGACGGCGAGCACCAGCTGTGGGCCGAGGCGGTCCTCGGCTGTGACGGTGCGGGCAGCCTCACCCGCGAGGCCATCGGCGCCGCATGGGAGGACCTGCGCTTCGAAGAGCAGTGGTCCGTCGTCGACGTCCGCACGACGGCGGACGTCCGCTGCTGGGAGGGCGTCGACCAGGTCTGCGACCCGGACCGGCCGGCCACCTTCATGCGCGTCGGTGAGGACCGCTACCGCTGGGAGTTCCGGCTGCGGGACGGTCAGGAGCCGGTCCGCGAGCTGATCGCCCCGTGGCTGCCGCAGTCGTACCAAGGGGACTTCGAGGTCGTCCGTGAGACGCAGTACACCTTCCGGGCACGAGTCGCCGACCGCTGGCGCAGCGGACGGGTCTTCCTCCTCGGCGACGCCGCCCACCTCACTCCGCCCTTCATCGGGCAAGGCCTTTGCGCGGGCTTGCGGGACGCCTACAACCTCAGCTGGAAACTCGCCCGGGTCCTGCAACAAGGCGGCGAGGAAGCGCTGTTGGACACGTACGAGAGCGAGCGCAAACCGCATGCCCGCCATGTCATCCGGCTCGCGGTCGCCATGGGCTGGGCCATGACCGGCGGCCAGGACGGCGCCGCCGCGGTGCGCCGCAGGCTGCTGGCCGCAGCCTGCCGCATACCCGCGCTCACCACGGCGGCCGGCCGCGACCTCAGCCCGCCCCTGACCACCGGGCCCCTCGTCCGACGCCGTACTCGCAGGGGCTTGGCGGGCACCTACTGTCCGCAACCGTGGATCACCGCCGACGGGCGGCGTACCCGCCTCGACGAGCTGCTCGGCGACTCCTTCGCCCTCCTGACCGCCGCCGAACCCGGACCCTCGCTGAACGCCCTTGCCCACGGGCTCGGCATCCGTGCGATCCCCGTCACGGACTTCGGCGACGACGGCACCCTCGCCGCCTGGCTGCGCACGGGCCGGGCGGACGCCGTACTGCTGCGTCCCGACCGCATCGTCATGGACATCGTCCCGGCCGGCGGCGCCGACTTCACGGACACCTCCGCCTGGGCGTCCCTCCTGCACACCACGCGCGGCCCCCACCCTTCCTCCCGGACCGTCGACAACAGCCTGCTGAGGAGCGTCACACGATGAGCGTGCCCGACCCCTTCCTGACGCCTGATCCGCAGGTCGTCGCGGACAGCCACATCATGGACTTCGCCCGCCACATCGGGATGCCCGGCTCCGACTACGCCACCTTGCACCGCTGGTCGGTCACCGATCTGGAGGGCTTCTGGGGTGCGGTGTGGGAGTACTTCGACATCGACGCGGACACCCCGTACGAGCGGGCGCTGGCGGAGGAGCGGATGCCCGGCGCCCGCTGGTTCCCGGGCGCCACCCTCAACTACGCGCACCACGCCCTGCGCAACCACGCCGACGACGCCGTGGCGGTCATCGCCCTCGACGAGACCGGCTCCTGCTACGAGGTGACCGCCGGCCACCTGCGCGCCCAGGTCGCCTCGGTCGCGGCCACCCTGCGCGAGCTCGGCGTGGGGCCGGGCGACCGGGTGGTGGGCTATCTGCCCAACACGCCGCACGCGATCGTCGCGTTCCTGGCCGCCGCGAGTCTGGGCGCCGTGTGGTCGGTGTGCGGGCAGGACTACGCCCCCAAGGCGGCGGCCGACCGGTTCGCCCAGCTCGAACCGACCGTCCTGGTCGCCGCCGACGGCTACCTCTTCAACAGCACCACCTACGACCGCCGCGACGCCGCCCTCGAACTCGCGGCCGCGCTGCCGACATTGAAGGCCACCGTGCTGGTGGACCACGTGGGCCTGCCGTGGATGGCGCGGGCGTGCCCGTCCTTGATCGTCCCGTGGGAGGACGCCTCCACCCGCACCGAGGAACTCACCTGCGTCCCGGTGCCGTTCGACCACCCCCTGTGGGTCGTGTTCTCCTCCGGCACCACCGGCCTGCCCAAGGGCATCGTCCACGGCCACGGCGGAGTCCTGCTGGAGCATCTCAAGACCCTGGGCCTGCACTCCGACCTGGGCGCCGGCGACCGCCTGCTCTGGTACACCACCACGCACTGGATGATGTGGAACCTCGTCGCCTCGACCCTGCTGACCGGCGCCACGACCTGCACGTACGACGGCAGCCCGGCGCCCCTCGCGAAGCCCGACGTCCTGTGGGAGCTGGCCGCGCGTCACCGGGTCACCGTCTTCGGCACCAGCCCCCAGTACCTGCTCGGCATGGAGAAGTTCGGCATCGACCCGTCCGTCCACGACCTGTCGTCGATCCGCGTGGTCGGCTGCACCGGCTCCGCCCTGCCTGCCTCCGCCTACCCCTGGGTCCGTGACCACGTCGGCGAACGCGTGCTGCTGGCCTCCATCAGCGGCGGCACCGACGTCGTCTCCGGCTTCGCGGGCAGCGCGCCCAACACACCTGTCTGGGCGGGACAGTTGTCCGCACCCCACCTGGGGGTGGCGCTGGCCGCCTTTGACGCCGAGGGCTTCCCCGTCGTGGACCAGGTCGGCGAACTCGTCGTCACCCGCCCGATGCCGTCCATGCCGCTGTCCTTCTGGAACGATCCCGACGGCACCCGCTACCGCGACGCCTACTTCTCCTTCTATCCCGGTGCGTGGCGCCACGGCGACTGGATCACTCTCACCTCCCACGGCTCGGTGATCGTCCACGGCCGCTCCGACAGCACGCTCAACCGCAACGGCGTCCGCCTGGGCAGCGCCGACATCCACGATGTCGTCGAACGCCTCCCGGAGATCGCGGAGGCGCTGGTCATCGGTGTGGAGGAGCCGGGTGGCGGATACTGGATGCCGCTGTTCGTGGTGCTCGCCGCCGGCGAGACCCTGGACGACGCCCTGCGCGAGAGGATCAGGGAAGCGATCCGGACCGGCGCCTCACCCCGCCACGTCCCCGACGACATCCTCGAGGTCCCCGGCATTCCGCACACCCGCACCGGCAAGAAACTCGAAGTCCCCGTCAAACGCCTCCTCCAGGGCGCCCCGGCCGAACAGGTCGTCAACCCCGCAGCCGTGGATGCCCCCGAGCTCATCGACTATTACGCCCACCTGGGCGCCGGACGCAGGGACCGATCGGCATGACGACCGCACAGACCACCCTCGCCGTCACGCTGTCCCTCGTCCTCCTCCCTCTGGGGCTGGCGAAGATCGCCGCCGTGCCGTTCATGCGTGAGGCAGCCACGCACCTCGGCATGTCAACGGGCCTCTACCGAGTCGTCGGCACCCTGGAACTCGCCGGAGCCGCGGGACTGCTGCTCGGTCTGGCTTCGGCCCCGCTCGGCGTGGCCGCCGCTGCCGGGCTGGCTTTGCTCATGGTGGCTGCCGTGGTGGTGCACCTGCGCCAAGGCGACCCGCCCGTGCGGGCCCTGCCCGCCGCCGTGCTGGCTGTGACGGCGGTGGCGTACGCGGGGATGGCGCTCGCGGCCGGCTGACGGCTCGGGTGAGGTCCCTGACGCACCTGGACGACCTTGGCGGGAACTCGCCGAGGCCGCGCTCCCGTCAGCCGTCCATGGACCAGTCGGCCCCGACACGCACCGTCATGTCTCACGCTCTCTCACCGCACCTTCAGGAGGTCACTTCATGCCCATACATGCGGAGATACCCGTCTACCACCCCGATCTGTACTCGGCCTCGGCCATCCGCGACACGTATCCGCACTACGCCGCGCTGCGGGCACTCGGCCCCGTGGTCCGGCTGAGCAAGCACAAGGTCTACGCCCTGCCACGCTATGCCGAGTGCAAGCAGGTACTGCTGGACGACGACACCTTCGTCTCCTCGGGTGGTGTCGCCCTGAACCCCGTCGCCAACTGTGTGGGCCAGGGCACCACACTGTTCAGCGACGGCGATGACCACGCCCGCCGCCGCTCCCTCCTCGCACACCGGCTCACCCCCAGGGCACTGCGCACGATGCAGGACACGGTCGAGAAGCAGGCCGCCACCGTGGTCGCGGCCGCCGTCGCCCGCCGGACGGTCGATGCCGTCGAGGTCGCCACGGCTCTGCCGATGGCCGTCGTCCCCGACCTGGTCGGCTGGCCCCGGCAGGGCCGCGAGCACCTGCTGCGATGGGCCGGCGCCACCTTCGACGCCTTGGGCCCGTTCAACCGCCAGGCGGTGCGCACCCTCCCGGCGTCCCTCGGCATGCTGCGCTACGCGCGCAGTGTCGTGCGCGACCGGTCCGTGCTGGACGGCAGCATGGGGCACGACCTGCTGCGTGCCGCAGACGAAGGCCGCATGATGCCGGACGAGTGCGCCACGATGATGATCGACTACCTGGCGCCGTCCCTGGACACCACGATCAGCGCCATCTCCAGCGCCCTGCACCTGTTCGCCACTCACCCGGAACAGTGGGGCCTGCTGAAGGCGGACCCGGACCTCGTGCCGCAAGCGGTCAACGAGGTCGTCCGCTACGCATCCCCGATCCGCGCCTTCTCCCGGACCGCAGCCCACGACACGGAACTCGCGGGAATCCCCCTGCCCAAGGGCTCCCGGGTGCTGGTCCTCTACGGCTCCGCCAACCGCGACCCGCTGGAGTGGGACGACCCGGACACCTTCGACATCCGCCGCAACGCCGCCCGCCAACTCGGCTTCGGGCAGGGCACCCACGGCTGCGCCGGCCAGGGCCTGGCCCGCATGGAGACCTCCGCCATGCTCCGCGCCCTGGTCGACCGCGTCGACCGCATCGAGGTGGCCGGCACACCCGAGTGGGCCCTGAACAACGTCATCCACCGCCTCGAGAGCCTGCCTCTCGAACTCATCCCCGCGTGACCCCCACGCCTGACCGTTCCGAGGACAGCACCATGAAGGTCTCCGTCGACTACGCGCGCTGCGAAGGCCACGGCCTCTGCGCCGAGCAGGCCCCCGGCGTCTTCAGCCTGGACGACGACGCCGAACTCACCCACCACTTCGAGGGCGCAGAGATACCCGACGAGCATCGGACCGCCTCGCGCGCGGCGGTCGACACCTGCCCGGTCTCCGCCCTGCGAGTCCTGTCGTGACCGCACCGCGCTCGGTGCTCGTCGTCGGCGAGTCACTCGCCGGCACCACAGCCGTCCGCCACCTGCGCACCCTCGGCCACACCGGACCGGTCACGCTCATCGGTGCCGAGGAGCACGGCGCGTACTCCCGCCCGCCCCTGTCCAAGGTGGTCCTGAAGGACCCGGCCGCGGACCGGACCCTGGGCCTGGCCCTCGACGGACTCGACGTCGACGTCATCCGCTCGGCCGCCGTCGCGGCCGACACCCGGCGCCGCACCGTCACGACCGCCGACGGCCGTCGGGTCGGCTACGACGCGCTGATCGTCGCCACCGGCGCCGACGCCCGCCGGCTCGCCGCCTCCGGGCAGCGGGGCGAAGTCGTCCTGCGCACCCTGGACGACGCCCGCCTGCTCCGCGCCCGCCTGGCGGACGCCGGCTCGGCGATCGTGGTCGGTGCCGGTTTCCTCGGCATGGAGGTGGCCGGCGCCTGCGCCGCGCGCGGTATCCCGGTCACCGTCGTGGACGCCGACCGGCCGCTGCGACGCATCCTCGGCGACCACCTGTCTGCCGAGATCACCGCGCGTGCCGCGGCACACGGCATCCGCTTCGTACAGGCCACCGGCTTCGTCACCCTGACCGGCGACCCCGTGCGCGGCGTGGCGCTCCCGGACGGCACCGAACTCACCGCGGACCTGGTGGTCACCTGCGCCGGAGAAGTACCCAGCGTCGGCTGGCTGGCAGGGACGGGCCTCGCCGACCGCCTCGGCGTCGGTATCGACGATGCCTGCGCCACCACGGTGCCCGGCGTGTTCGCCGCCGGCGACGTCACCTACCTCCGCGGCGACGGCGCACGACCCGGCCGGCGTGCGCCCTTCTGGTCCAACGCCGTCGCCCAGGGCAGGACCGCGGCGGCCTCCGCTCTCGGTCTCCCTCCGCCAGGACCAGCGCAGGACGACTACTTCTGGACCGAGGTCGCCGGTCTCACCGTCAAGATCGTCGGCCGCCTGCCGCTCCTGGGCGAACCGACCACGGTGCAGGGCAGCGTGGCCGACGGACGCGCGCTGCTGACCTGGACCCATGCCGACGGAACGTCGACGGTGGTCGCCTACGGACTGCGCAAACCCGTCGCCGCGCTGCGGGCCTTGGCGGCCACGTCTTTGCCGCCGTCACCGTGACGGCGGCAGATGAGCGTCGCGACGTGAGGACGATGCGGGCGCGTACATGGCCGGGGCGCCCTTCCGCGGCGCACCCGGCCGATCAAGCCGGCCCCCGGGAAGCGCGCCTGTCGCGTCCACTGCGACCTGGTCGCCTCGCTCATGGCCTCCCCCCGCCCGGGGACGGCGGTGCCCAAGGCTTTCCGCGCGGTGCGCAGACGCCGCGCTGAGCGCGAGCCGCACGCCTCAGGGGCGCACTGCCGATGCTTTACGCACACGCGCTGTCGGCGTGGACTTCCGCCAGGTCACGGACGCTGCACCGGAGTTGCTGCCACTCCACGTGCTGGGGTCGGCGTCTGCGCACTGTCGAGTACGCGGTGCACCCGGGGCGGTGGACCGCTCTCGGCGGTCTGGGCTCCTCCCAGAGCAGTGTCACTTTGCAGGAAGGTGATCCGGTGGCTACCCTCCTACTCAACAATGCGATTAGGTGCATAGTTGCCCACATGATCGTGTGCCACTTCCAGCGTTGAGACGAGAGGCGGTCCGCCCCGTGTCGAGCAGTGCGTATCTGCGCTATGTCGCCTTGGGTGACAGTCACACAGAGGGGCTCGGGGACGGCGACGAAGTCCGTGGTCTCCGGGGCTGGGCGGACCGGCTCGCTGAACAGGTCGCCCGCCACAGCCCCGGCTTGCGCTACGCCAACCTCGCGGTGCGCGGCCGTAAGGCCGGTCAGGTGCGCGCCGAGCAGCTCGGTGCCGCTCTCGCGATGAGGCCCGACCTCGCCACCGTGGTGGCCGGCGTCAATGACGTGCTGCGTCCGAGCTGCGACCTCGACGAGGTGGCCGGTCATGTCGAGGCGATGTTCGCCGCCCTCACCGCGCAGGGCGCCACCGTCGCGACCCTCATGTTTCCCGACGTCGGGCGCATCACGCCGTTGGCCCGCCCGATCGGTCACCGCGTTCTCGCTCTCAACGTGCGCATTCGGGAGGCAGCCGACCGCCACGGCGTAGTGGTCGCGGAGACGGCAGCGCACGCGGCGGCGACCGATCCGCGGCTGTGGAGTGCCGACCGGCTGCATGCAGGCCCGCTGGGGCACGCGCGCATCGCCGCAGCCGTGGCCCAGGCGCTCGGTCTGCCCGGCAGCGACGACAAGTGGGCCCTGCCCCTTCCGGTCGCGGGGATGGACGTCTCTCCCTGGAGGGCCGTGGGTGCCGAACTGCGCTGGGCCGGCACCTTCCTCGGCCCCTGGATCGGCCGCCGCCTGCGTGGCCGCTCCTCCGGCGACGGCCGTCAGGCCAAGCGGCCGGCGCTGCTTCCGGTGGCATTGCCCGCTGGGGACACCTCCCCAGCGGCGTGATGCTCTGGCCTGCGGCGATGCCGGTGGCTCCTCGTACTGAACCCCCGGTCGGTCGGTACTTGGGCAGAGTGCAAGCCACGCGGGCCGAGCAGCCCGTCGCCGTGCTCATGGTGTCGGCCGACCCGGCGGTGGCGTGGGTCGGCGGCGGGCATCCGCTCGACTCGCGAAGCGGCCCGGGCCTGAGTGCCGTCTCCCTGTGACTCCAGGTACCGCCCCAGGTCAGCTGTCGGCCCGGAGCGTTGCCGTGCGCTGTTCGAGCCTGCGCAGCGCCATGTCCCCCCACTGGAGATTCTCCCGCTCGAACGACATTCCGCGCAGCAGGGTGAGGTAGGGGCCGATGCGCTCGGCCTCGGCGAAGTACGCCTCCTCGGAGCGCCCGTCGAGCAGACGTTGCCGGAGTCGTTCGTAGCGGGCCAGCTTGGCGGTGGCCCACTCCATGCGTTCGGCGATGGCGGTCCGGACCGCTTCCATGTCGCCCGCGTCCAGGCACTGCACCTTGACCAACAGCTCGTCCCGGATGACCGCCGGTTTGCCCAAGGGCTCGGCGGTGTAGGCGCGGACGGCCTTCCGCCCCGCCTCCGTCAAGGAGAACAGGCGCTTGTTGGGGCGTCGCTCCTGCTCGACGACGCGGGCCGTGACGAGCCCTTCGGCCTCCATGCGCTCCAGCTCCCGGTAGAGCTGCTGGGGCGTCGACATCCAGAAGTTGGCGACCGTCGCGTCGAACGCCTTCGCCAGGTCGTACCCGGACGCCTCGCCCTCCAACAGTGCGGCCATCACCGCGTTCCGCAAAGCCATGGACACACGCTAGCACCGCTGTGATTACTCAACGAAGTGAATGAAGGCCACCCCGTCCTTGTGGACAAGCCCTGGTGAGCCAGCTAGCCTCATGGACATCTATTCAATTTGTTGCCTATGAGAGGCGGGTTCTCGTGCATCCCTTCCGTAAAGCTGTCGAGAGCGGCGACCTGGACGCCGTGGCCGCTCTGCTGGCCGACGACGTCGTCTTCACCAGCCCCGTCGCCTTCAAGCCGTACCCGGGCAAGGCCATCACCGCCGCGATCCTGCGCGGCGTGTCCCGGGTCTTCCAGGACTTCACCTACATCCGCGAGATAGCCAACCCCGACGGCCGCGACCACGCCTTCGTCTTCACCGCCACCGTCGCCGGCAAGCATCTCCAGGGATGCGACTTCCTGCACTTCGACGACAACGGGAAGATCGACGAGTTCACGGTCATGGTGCGCCCGCTCTCCGCCGCCCAGGCACTCTCCGAGGCCATGGGCGCCCAGTTCGAGCAGATCGCCCGAGAGGCCGCGGCCGAGCAGTGACCGCGGCAACGGACCACGACGCGGTGGTCCTCGGCGCGGGCAATGCCCCACTGGCCACCGCCGCACCCCCCAACGCGCAGGGCCGCGCACCCTCTTGTGGAGCGCCACAACGTCTCCGGGGCTGCGCCACCTCCTTCCGGCGCGGACGCTTCGTCACCGGCCACTGATCCTCAGGCCTCGGAGAGCCGCCCCGCACCAGGCACCGGCTTGTCGTGACCGCGCCGGCGCCCGCGGTCTCACCGATGTGATCCGAGCAGACCCGTCACAATCCGCTGCTTGAGCCCGAGCTGCCGGCGACGCCTCTGGAGCCCCGGGGGCTGGCGTGCTGCAACGACTTCCCACGCTGCATGACGGCTTGGTGCTCGGCCTGTCGTCTTGTGCAAGTTCCACAGATGTTGGTGGCTCCGCGGGCGCGCCTCGGGGCTGCTCCAGGGTGTCGTGGCTGCCCACCACGCTGGTTCTGTCAGCGGACTGAGCCGCCTCCCGCACCCGGGCCGTGCCCTCTCGTGCCCGGGGAGGCGAGCATTCACCTCACGCAATTGTCTGACCGCTGTCCACCACTGTAGGGGGATCTACAGCGCGAAACGACAAGGGACTGGCTCAACTTGTATCGCGCGCAACCGACTTGCCGACACACTGGAACCTGCCTGACAGCACGCAAACGGGCGATTCGCGGCTCCCTGGCTACGGAGGCGGCCGGACAGGCGCGCATCCAGACAGTCACACCCGCGATGTCGCGTAGATCTCCACAACGATTCTCCGAGGCAGGGGGCCATGGACGCACAGGAAGACCCCGATGGCCGTTTCGTCAAAGCGGAGCGACTGCTGCAAGGGCTGGCCATGGCACTGATGCGGCTCGGTGTGGAGCTGGACATCCGAGATGCCGACCATAATGACTGGCGGCCTCTCGTGCGGCAGCTCTACGTGCTGAGCTCGCTCGGGGGGCATCGATTCGTCTCGATCGCCGGCGAGCAGGGGGCCGGTAAGACACTGCTCGCCCGCAACTTCTATCCGGAAGCGAGCTCTTGGCTTGAGGACAACACCGGCTTGGGCGAGAAGTGCCCGGTCGCCATCGTCGAGAAGGCCGGCCTTCAGGAGCCCCGCGGGGTGGTCGTCTTCGGGCGATCCGGCGTCGACGCGGAGCGAACGGGCCAACTGGTCGACCTGCGGTACTACTCCGCCGACCAACGGGAGGAATGGCGCCGGCATGTGAAGAGCCAGGATGCCCGCGTGCTGCTCACCCAGCTCGAAGTCCCGCTCAGCTTCTGGCAGCTGGAAGGCACCGGGTTCGTGCTGCTGCCCGGCCTGGAACGGGGCCGGGCGCAGGAGCAGTGGCAGGAGCTGATGAAAATCGTCCTGGCCACCAGCCCAGCCGTGCTTCTGGTGGCCGATGAACGCCGACTGGCCAACGCCGGACAGCCCGAGCTGCTGAGCCTGCTGCGCCGGGGTGAGGACGATCTGCACATGGTGGTGGCGGTGACACGTTGTGAGGCATCCGCCTCCGAGGTGATCGAGGAGCGCATCGCCAGGGCGGTAGAGGTGTTCGGGACCGACCCGCGGGATGTCGTGCCCGTGGGGAAGGACGGCAGTAGCCCGAAGAACTGGATCGCCACGCTCAGGGAGCGCCTCGACGCCAAGCGCGGCAGTGCCAGGGACAGCCGGCGGCTGGAGACCCGCCTGATGCAAGAGCTGATCCGACGAGATCTTGCGGGTGTGCTCAGGTCGGCGAAGGCAGTGCGCGACCGCAAGATCCTCGACAGCCAGACCGCCGACCAGATCCAGACACTGCTGGACGAGTTCGACCAGGCGAGCGACGGCCTGCGACGTACCCTCGCCCCCAACGTGGACGAGCGCTATGGCCGGCACCTGGACCGAGCTTCGGCCAGGTTGACGAAGCTGTTGAAAGACAGCGGAGGGTTCAAGGAAGCAGGCACCCGCACTCTCGAGTTCCTGCGGCTGCGAGGCAACGAGCGAGACGACCGTTTGACCGAGCTGGTGCGGGAGGCGTGGCTGACATCTGCGGAGTCGGAGCACCCGGGGTTGCCCGGGCCCAACGCCGCCTACTTGGAGTGCATCGAGGCGACCGTCCAGATCCAACGGCAAATCCACTCGGGAGCCTTCACCAGCTCTCTCACCCAGGGGCGCCTCGATCGCGATGTCGCCCTGGTGCTCACGGGCCGGCCACCAGCCGACGCTGCCGACGCACCCTCCGCCGAGCCGCAGGACGCTCATGTACCCACCGTCAGAGTCAGCGGGCAGCTCGTCGAAACCGTCAAGGCTCTGCCGTTCATGACACTCGACGCTCGGGCCTTCGCGGTCGGTGAGCTTGCCATGCCCGACGGCTCACTGACGACGGACAAGTCGCCCGATGAGCTGTCGCACCTGCTGCGCGATCTCGCGGACGAGCGAAAGGCGCTGCTGGGTACCGTCGGCCTCCTGCTGGGTACGGATCGGTTCGTCACGGAAGACATCGACCTGGTCACGAACGTGGGACAGCTCTCGGCCGGTCTGTTTGCGGGTGGCGTGAAGTCCGCCGGGGCGAGCGCGACCGTCTCGACGCTGCTGCTGACCACGCTCGGTGTCGGTGTCGTCAGCGCCACGCTTCTCAAGGCCGGCAACAACACGATGGCCGAACGCGCCCGCTTGGCCTCGTTGTTGCTGAAGCGGCACAAGGAAGTGGCCGAACAGCAGGTACTCGAAAACGTGGACGAGCTGCTGCGCGTGACCCGGGACGTCCTGCAAGCCCGTTTGCAGCGGGCATTGGGGGCGGACAGCGAACTCAACAGCCAGTTCCGGTTGGTGTCGGCCACCCGTGCGGTGGAGAGCTATCGCGAACGGATGCTGGAGGCGCTCGGCTTTGCTGAACTCGGATGACCTCGATCGGCTGCGCTGGTCCTGGTCAGCCGAAGCCGTCGCCTGGCTGCGGGCCAGGCTGCGGGGCGTGGACCAGGCGCTCGAACAGTCCGACCTTGCTCATGTGATGGTGCTCGGGGACTCGCAGGTGGGCAAGACCACCCTGCTGCTGAGGCTGCTCGGCGTGACCGACCCGAAGCTCGCAGCCGAGGCGGCCGTCCCTCTGCGGGCTGGGCGGGGGCGCGGCCGGTCGGCAACTCCGGTGCCCATCCGGTATCAGTGGTCCGGAGACCCGGACCTGTGGTCCTTCGCCTACGACGACCCGGGCGACACCTCTCCTGCGCAGCCGGGGACGGCCTGGCTGACGTCCGGGCAGCTCGAAAAGCGGCTGAGGTCGTTCCGAACCGGCGCCACAGGAGACGGACTGCGGTGGGAATCAGGGGCCCGACCGCTCGAGATCGGGCTGCCCGGACGCTTCGCCGGACCTGAGAAGAGAACTGACATCAGAGTTTTCGACCTGCCGGGACTGCACGGCGCGGGGCCCCAAGAGCAGGAGGCGGCAAAGGCCCTGCTGGCCCTCTACGCACCCGTGGTGGACCATGTCGTCTTCGTCGTTTCGGCGGATCAGTTCGCCGAGATGGTGCGAGACCCGGCGATCACCGAGAACCCCTTCCTGCTCGGTTGGGGGGAGCAGACGCACCGCTTCAGCATGGTGTTCACCAGGGCGTTCAGCGGTGAAAGTGTGCGCAGGTATCTCCATGAGGTGCTGGGCGAGGCCGACTCTCCCGACCGGAACCACAGCCGGATCACAGAGGCCGTGCAGGGCCACTACGCTCGTGAATTGCTTGTTTCGGAGCTGCCCTCGGTCGCTCCGAGCGCCCTGTATCCGGTGGAGATCGGCGAGTCCTGGCAGGAGTTGCTGGACAGCGACGCCGGATACGCCGAGGCAATGGCTCCCGTCTGTGACGAGCTGTTGCGAAAGCTGAGCGAAACCGTTGCCCGCTACTCGGACGTCGACCGCAGGCATCTGGCCGTGTCGGAAATCGCCGCCAGAGTCGAGATCATCGTGCAGGACAACGCCAGACGTCGTCACCAGGCCCTGCTGGACGCGGCGCAGGCCCGGCAGCGGGCCAAGCGTGCGCACAACGAGGCGTGCGTCTTCGTGAAGCGGGCCGGGGCGGCCGCGGAAGCCGCTCGCCGGAGAAGCCAGTCACTGCGCGAGAGCTTGGAGGAGCTCGCCGGGTGGCCCATCGCCTACGCCCGTCCGGCCGCGCCGGAGATGAAGGGCAATCTGGTCCGCGCGAAACAGGAGGAGGAGCGCGCCGCCTGGACAGAGGCCGCCCGCAAGGCCTGGACCGCTTGGAGGAGAACCGTCGGGGAACCGGCCGTGCCGCAGCAGCCGCCACACGACCTCAGTGCGAGGATACGGAAGAAGTATGACAAGTTGTGCCGCTGCTGCGAGCTCTGTGAACAGGGATGGCTGAAACGCCTCGTCCGGGATTCAGAGACCCCAAGCTACTGCTACGCGAAGATGACCGGCGTCGGCCATGACATGCCGGCCTGGATCCGGAAGACCCTGTGTGCGCATGCCGGTTCGGCGGCCGACCAGCTTTCCAAGGCCGAAACCGACGCCGAGCAGCAGTGTGAGGTCGCGTCGCGGTACGCCGACCGGACCGCCGAGGCACTGGCACGCGTGGCCGCAGAACTGGACAATCTACTCGAAGCGGCGGCTGAGGAAGAGGCCGAGGACAAGGCCAACCTCAGCGTGGCCCGTTCGGTACGGAGCGTCCACAGTGAGAGAAACGAGACCCACGTCCAGCAGTTGCTGGAACGGGCGGCACGCTCGGACGGTGACGAGCGCTCCTGGCTCGTTCTGGCCGCGCTGCGTGCGATCCACGACCTGAACCGGATGTTTCCATGACCGATGAGCCCCCTGCCCACGAGCCTCTGTGGGCCTCTTTCCGGGATGTCGTAGAGCAGCTGACCGGACCGCTTGCCGCAAGCACGATCGAGCGCGTCGCCGAAGAGACGGAGCGGCTCGACAAGTCTCTGGCCGAGTTGAGGAAGGGCCTGAGCGCGGTGGCGGTCGAGCAGGACGACATCGCACGCGCCCTGAAGAAGCGACAGGAGTCGTTGCTACGCGGAATTGAGGGGCTGCGCGGTCAACTGGAGGCCCACGAGACCCGGTCGGCCGCCGCCCATGACGACACGGCCGCCCTTCTCCGTGAACTGAGCCGGTTCACCGCGGACGCCAGGGCGTCAACGGCAGCGCTGGAAGCGGTGGTCGAGGACCGGCTGGCCAGGTTCCGTACTTCCCTGGCGGTCGACGTCGAGGCGATGCGCGCCCGCCAGTCCGCTACCGAACGATGGGGGCGGATGACAGTGGTGATGGTCTTCCTGACCTTCGTCCTCGCGGCCGTCGGAGTCGTCGTGCGCTGACCGGTGCCCTCGCCGGGCAAGGGTCCGTAGCTGTGCCGCGCCTGGCCGGACCCTGTAGCGGCCCATAAGGCTAGGGCCCACTGCGGCGACGCAATCTCGGCCACCGAAGGCGCCTCACCTGTGCGGCGGCTGTCTCTGCAGCCACGAGATTGCTGCGTGCGGCCAGGGTGTTGGGATGGTCGGGGCCGAGGATCCGCTCGAAGTCGGTGAGGGCTTGGCGGTGTAGGTCGGCGGCCTCCCGATGGTGACCGAGGTGGTGCAGTGCACGGGCGAAATTGGTGCGGCTCGTAAGGGTGTGGGGGTGGTCGAAGCCGAAGACGCGCCGGCAGTCACTGAGATTGCGGCGGTGCAGGTCGGCGGCTTCTTGGTGCTGGCCCAAGTGGTCAAGGGCGCGGGCGAGGTTGTTGCGACTGTTGAGGGTGTCGGGGTGGTCGGTGCCGAGAGTTCGTTCGCGGTCAGCGAGATTGCGGCGGTGCAGGTCGGCGGCTTCCTGATGGCGACCGAGGCGACGCAATGCGAGGGCGAGGTTGTTGCGGCTGGCCAGGGTGTCGGGGTGGTCGGGGCCAAGAGTTCGTTCGGAGTCGTTGAGGGTCTGGCGGTGTAGGTCGGCGGCTTCCTGGTGCCGGCCGAGGTGGTCCAGGGCGAGGGCGAGGTTGTTGCGGGCGGTGAGGGTATCGGGGTGGTCGGGGCTCAGGATGTTCTCGTAGTACGCGAGGGTTCGGCGGAGGAGGTGGGCGGCTTCCGGGTACTGGCCGAGGTCGACAAGAGCAAGGGCAAGGTTGTTGCGGCTGTTGAGGGTGTGCGGGTGGTCGGGACCCAGGGTGCGTTGACGGTCAGTGAGCGTTTCGCGGTGCACAGTGGCGGCTTCGTGATGGCGACCGAGGCGGCGCAAAGCGAGACCGAGTTTGTTGCGGCTGACGAGAGTGTCGGGGTGGTCGGCCCCGAGGTGACGTATCTCTGCGTCCAGAACCTGCTGACGTAGGAGGTGTTCTTCGGAGGTGGCGCCGGCTTCATACAGTGTGTCGGACAGGGCATTGAGTGTGTTGCGGGTAGCCACAAACGTGTCGTCCTGGATGTGGTTCAGGAACGGCAGGAGATGAGGGGCGAGCAGGCGGGCGGTGGGCCAGCCGGCACGCCGGGCTCGGACGGTGCCGTCCACAGCACGCGTGAGATGCGCGTGAAGAGCGTTGCGCCACGAGGTGATATCGGTCCCCGCGAGGTTGGTGGCCATGACCTCACGAACCAGCGGATGCAGAACCAGCGGGCCGATTCCGGTGGGGGCGCCGTCCCCGTCCGGTGCGTTCGGCGCGGCCCCGGGGATGTGCAGGAGGCCGTACCGGTGAAGCCCGGCCAGAGCCTCATCCAGAGCGGTTACGGTCACGTTCTGACCGGTGGCTTCGGCCAGGAGGGCGGGAGTGACAAGGGAGCGGGGGATGGGGGCTGCTTCCAACAGGGCCAGCAGGTGCAGCAGAGGGCGGGCCAGGGTGTGACCGTCGGTGTGGAGCTGGTCAAGGGAAAGGTCCCACGTGTGCCGTACGACGGTGCGGGCGATGTGCGGATCGGAAGCGGCTTGGGGGTGCTGAGCCCCCAGAAGGTCACCGAACTCCCGGTCCAAGGCCTCCCGGTAGGCGGTGAAGTCGCGGTAGCGGCTCGTCGCGGTGGCCAGGTACCGGCCCGCAGCGTCGAGAGCCAGAGGCAGTCCTCCCAGCCGCGCGGCCAGCGCCCCCGCCTCTTCCTCGCTACCAGCTGATGGCGCTGCATCGCGCAGGACTGCGGCCGCGGCTGCCTCCTGAAGCGGCTCCAGATCGAGTATCCGTGCCTGCGGTCCCCAAGTGCTTGCCGCGGTGTCCCGGCTTGTGACGATCAACAGCCCGGCGCCCTCAGGACGTAGCCATCCCCGATAGACCGCTACCGCATCCCTCGTCGGCCCCACCCGCCCGGGGCGGTCGACGTTGTCGATGACCACCACCCACCCCGGCACCGCAGCCAAGTGTTCCCACACCACATCGACCAGCACTGCCTGGCCCCGCCGCGCCGCGTCGAGTCGGCCTTCGGAAAGGTCCAGGGCTTGTCCGATCCGGATGAGGTCTTCGGCCAAGCGACCGGCATCGTCCTGCCATTGGACCCAGAACACCGCCGCCCCGGCCTGCTGCGCGCGGCGAGCGGCTTCGGCGGCAAGGGTGGTCTTGCCAAGGCCGCCGGCCCCGCACAGCACTGCCATCCCCCCACCGGAACGCAGACGGTCCAGCAAGGCCAGTTCACCGTCCCGGCCCCGTACGGGTGCTGTCGGAACCGGCGGCCTCAGAGACGCATTGGCTGCGACGGCAGGCACCCACTCCCGTGCTGCGGGTGCACTGTTCCCCGCCACGTCGGCCTCCGCCCGGCCGGGCGCTCGCAGGGCGTACAAGGAGATCGGCAGGCTGAGCACAGCAATGGTGCCGCCGACGACGCTC
The DNA here is from genome assembly GCF_009872555.1 of Streptomyces sp. SID5643. Taxonomy (NCBI): domain Bacteria; kingdom Bacillati; phylum Actinomycetota; class Actinomycetes; order Kitasatosporales; family Streptomycetaceae; genus Streptomyces; species Streptomyces sp. SID5643. Next base: position 7,130 of record NZ_WWIC01000219.1, on the reverse strand, counting down.
GCCGTCTGGTCCGCCTTTTCCAGTCCGTAGCGGACGACCGCCCAGACCACCGTCCCGAGAACGGCAGCCAGCGACGCCACCAAGAGCCAACGGACCCACTCGCCCGGCCTGTTCGGCCTTGCTCCGCCCATCCGTTCCCCCGATCGTGGCTGTGGGGCAAGGATGCCCCGGCCGTCCGCGGCGGAAGCCCTGTCGTAGCAGCGAGAGGAGCATGAGGTGGGGCGGTGAGGAGTCGCTGTCCCCTGTCGGTATCCCTGATCACATGCACCGCGCCGTCGAACGCGCTCGACAAGACCCCTTGAGGCGACTGAGGGAATGAGGGCAACAGCAGCCGATCACCCCGGACCGTCGCTGTGCTTCTGCCGGATCTGCTGGGCGACGTCACGCAGCTTGATGTTGTGGTGCTGGGAGATGTTGCGCAGCACGCTGAAGGCGTCCTCCTCGCTCATGCCATGACGTTCCATCAGCATGCCCATGGCCTCGCCGATGGCGTGCCGGGTCTCCAGGGCGTGTTCGAGCTGGTCGATCGTGCGCGCGTCCGCGAGGGCGACCGCGGCGTGCGAGGCCAGCAGCCAGCCGGCGGTCGCGATGTCCTCGGTGAAGGTCCCCGGGCGGCGAGCGTACAGGTTCAGCGCGCCGAAGTCCTCCTCATGGGTGTAGAGCAGGACCCCGGTCATGCTGCCGATGCCCAGTCCGCGCGCGGCCTCGGCGTACCGCGGCCAGTCCGGCTGGGGCAGGGTCAGGTCCGCGATCCGGTACACCCGCTCCTTGTCCGCTCGGCGGGCGAGATCGAAGCACGGCCCCTCGCCCAGTTCGCCCTGCAGACGGTCGGATTCCTCGACCATCTCCCCGTAGCTGGACAGTGTCACGGCGCGGCCCTTGCGCACCGCGAGGATCCCGGCCGCGTCGCAGCCGTCCACCAGCTTCACGGTCGACGCCGCGATCTCGTCCAGCGTCTGCTGTACCGAGTCCTGCTTCAGCAGGGTCCGCGCGAGCACGGCCATTTCCTCGGCGAACTTCTGCCACTCCATCGCCACCACCCGGGTCGATCATCAGTCCGGCCACCCTATGCACAGCCTGATCCCTGCGCGGCGAAGGCGCCAGGACCGATGAGCCGGAATGTGAAAGGGGGCCATGCGTGTGTTTCCCGCGCCCCGGTCCCATAACCTCGTGCTGGGAGACGTCGGACGCCAGGTGCACGCACCGGTGAGGAGGCGAGGGTGCTCGGTCGGGGTACGGGTGCGCGGCTGCTCGCGGGCGCCGTGCTGGCGGTCTGCATGGTGCTGGTCGGCCCCAGCGCACCGAACGGCGGCCTCTTCGCCGGGCCGCGGCACGCCGCGGCCGCCGGGGACGTCGTCTCGAACCGGGTCATGACCTGGAACATCTGCAACCCCTGCACGGTGAGTGACGTCGACCGGGCCGCGGACATCGCCGCCTACGCGCCCCAGGTCATCGGCCTGCAGGAGGCGTGCGTGCGTGACGTGGAGAGGATCCGGGAGTATCTGGAGAACCTCCACGGGCTGGTCTACCACGTCGAGTACGGGTCCGTTTTGCGCAAGTGGGGCCGCTGCGGGGGAGCGCCGTGGAGTCCGGGGGCCTTCGGCCAGGCGATCCTCTCGGCCGCACCCATGACGGACCCCGTCCAGGTCGAGTACCCCGACGGCGGGTCCGAGGACCGCGGGTACATGGCCGTCACCACCCTCGTGGCCGGACAGCCCGTCCGGGTCTTCAACACGCATCTCGCGCAGCGGCGTCAGGAGGCGGTCCGGGCGGACCAGACGCGCGTCCTCGCAGCGGAGGTCGCCCGGTACGAGCGCGCGATCGTCCTCGGTGACTTCAACGCCGTGCCGGACGCCCCGGAGCTCTCCCGGATGTGGGCGCTGGCCACGGACGCGGACCCGCAGTGCCGCCCGTCGCCCACCGGGACCTGCCGGCCGACCACCGACTGGCAGAGCAAGTTCGACTACGTGTTCCTGCGCGGCTTCGCCCCGCTCAGGCACCGGGTGCTGCCGACGCCGTCCTCGGACCACCACCTGCTGCACACCGACGTGAAACCGGCCTGAGCGGGCGTGCTGGCCGGCTCTGCCCTCCCCGATGCCCGCCTCCGCAGGTCAGCGGCCCGCACCGTGATCACGGACCCCGCGGCGGGACCCCGTGTCGCCCCGCGACGTGGAATCCTCCGTCGTATGGGCATACGGGGAGGGCAGGTAACCAGGGCATGCCGGCGACAGGGACGCCGGCCCGATCAGCAGGGAGGCCGCGATGACGGGGCCGGAGCACACGGAGACCGTTCACGGGCCGTCCGTGCCGACAGCGTCCGTCGTGCTGGCCGGGACCCTGGAAGCCATCGGCGCGGGCGCCTATGTCGTGGACGAGCAAGGCTGCATCATCGCCGCGAACACCCGCGCCGAGCAGCTCCTGGGCCGGTCCGCCGATGAGCTGATGGGACATGACGCCCACGACCTGCTGCACCGCGGCCCGCAGGGGGAGCCCCTGCCGAGAACCCGGTGCGCCATGCGGCAGTCCTTCCACGCCGGGCGCACGGCCCAGTCCGACGAGGACTGGTTCGCCCGCGGCGACGGCACCCTGCTGCGCATCTCCTGGCTGATCACGCCGTACGACGTGGGCGGCCGCCACGCCGGGACGCTCGTCGTCTTCCACACCCCCGACCACGACCAGGCCCCCGACCCGCTGCCGGAGCCTGCGACCCAGCCGCTCTCGGAGTTGCACCGGCTGGCCCTGCTCGCCGAGACCACCGCCCAGCTGACCTCCACGCTCGACGTCGACGAGGCGCTGCGCAGGCTGATCGCGCTGGTCCTGCCCCGCCTCGCGGACTGGCTCGTGGTCGACCTGATCACCGAGCGCGACGAGGTGTGGCGCACCGTCGTCGTCCACTCCGAGGGTGACACGCTCACGCACCACGAGGATCTCCAGGGGCCGATGCCGCCGATCCCGGAGGAGTCCCCGATGCCCCTGTCCAGGGCCCTACGCGGGGTCGCCTCCAATCTCGCCGGCCCGCAGACCTACCAGGGGCCGCCCGACTCCGGCATCGCGGTCGAGCAGCGCCGCCTCTTCGACGCCACCGGCATGCACTCCGCGGCCATCGCGCCCATCCGCAGCACCCGCGCGGTCCTGGGAGCGCTGACCCTGGGCCGCGAAGAGAACCCGGCGCCCTTCACCCCGGTGGACCTGCCCCTGATCGAGGACATCGCACGCCGTGCCGGCCTCGCCCTCGACAACGCCCGCCTCTACCAGCGCCAGCGCAAAGTCGCCGAGACCATGCAGAACCACCTGCTGCCGCAGATGCCGGGCGTCTCGGGCCTTCAGATGACCGCCCGCTACCTGCCCGCACCGGACGCCTCACAGGTCGGCGGCGACTGGTACGACGCCTTCCCCCTGTCGGACGCGTCCACCGCCCTCGCCATCGGGGACGTCGTCGGCCACGACCTGGAGGCGGCGGCCGGCATGGCACAGGTCCGCAACATGCTCCGTGCCTATGCCTGGTCCCAGCACGAGCCCCCCAGCCGCATCGTCGAGCGGCTCGACGAGGCGATCCAGCACATCACCGACGTCACCATGGCCACGACGATCTTCGCCCGGGTCGAACCGGCCGAGGACGGCCACTGGCAGCTGTCGTGGACCAACGCCGGCCACCCGCCGCCGCTGCTGATCAGCCACGACGGCCTGGCCGACTACCTCACCGAGGGCCACGGCATCCTCCTGGGCACCCAGACCGGCACCCGCCGCCCGGACGCCACCGCGCAGTTGCCGCCCGGTTCCACCCTGGTGCTGTACACGGACGGCCTCGTCGAAGCGCCCCGCCGCACCCTCGACGAGGGACTCGAGCGACTGCGTCAGCATGCCGCCGCCCTGGCGCACCGCCCCCTCGCCTCGTTCACCGACCAGCTCCTGCGCCGCGTCCGCCCCTCCGGCAACGACGACGACGTCGCCCTCCTGGCCGTGCGTGTGCCCGAGCGCTGAACCCGGAACGGGCTGTGCACAGGGGGCAGGGCCACACCGACCACGCTCCTTCTCTCCGTCGAGCCGTCGCCCGTGAACGAGACCGCCGGGCGCGGAACATCTCCTCGGCCCCAGGCGGGCCGCGCGGCACCGGAGCCGGCCGGGCCCCCGTCGCGAAATGCGCTGGTGACGGGCGCGGGGCCACCCTCATACTGGCGCGGTGGATCCAGTGACTCTCGAAACCGGGCGTCTGGTGCTGCGGCCCTTCGGGCCGGCCGACGCGGACGCGGTGTACGACGCCTGCCAGGACGAGGACATTCAGTTCTACACACCGGTTCCCGTACCCTTCGGACGGCAGGACGCCGAGAAGCGGGTCTGCGAGGAGTGGCCCCACGGCTGGGTCTCCGACGACAACTACATCCTCGGGGCGTTCCGCAAGGACACCTCGGCCCTCGTCGGCTCGTACTGCCTCACCAGGGTCAGCCGGGGCGTCTACGAACTCGGCTACTGGGCCGTCAAGGAGCAGCGGGGCCGGGGTTACACGGTCGAGGCCGCGCGAGCGCTCTGCGACTGGGGGTGGGCCACGCTCGACGTCCACCGCATCGAGTGGTGGGCCATGACCGGGAACACCGCCTCGCGTGCCGTGGCCGAGCGGCTGGGGTTCACCGTCGAGGGGACGCTGCGCAGCCGCAGCATCGCCAACGACGGCCAGCCGCACGACTGGTGGGTCGGCGGACTGGTGAGGCCCTGACGTGGAGGGTGTGAGAAGAGGCGGCGCGGCGGGGCGCGGTGTGCGAGTGGGCCTGCTCATGGCGTGTGTCCCGGGCATCCCGTGGGCCGCTCTCGCCCTGGGGGTGGCCCTGGTGGAGTTCCTCCGGGGAGGGGACACCGAACTCGCCGCCCGCGACGTGCGCTACGGCGTGCTGCTCACCGGGGGAAGCCTGTCGGCCGGTGCCCTGATGGGCCTGATCCTCGCCGGGGGACTGGCCCTCGCGGCGCGCGCCGTCACCCGTCCGTGGGCCATCACCCTCACGGGAGCGCTGCTCGGCGCGCTGGTCTTCCCCGCCGAGTTCCTCGTCGTCGCGATCGGCACGGACGGGGCCGTCGCCCAGCTCGGCATGACCTTCCTCGCATGGCCGTTCATGGCTGCGGTGGCGGCCGCGCACAGCACGGACATCGTGGGCCGCACCCGCAGGCGTGCCTGGCTGTGGGCGCCGGCGCCGGCACCGGGGGAGAGGCCCTCGCCGGTTGCCGACAGCGCCTGACACCGTCACCGCCGCTCGTAGGATGGCGCGCGTGATGGTGGGGACCGAACAGACCCGGCTGGTCGTGCTGCGGGGCAACAGCGGGGCCGGTAAGTCGTCCGTCGCGGCCGGGATCCGCGAGAGGTTCGGCCGAGGAGTGGCGCTGGTCGGACAGGACAATCTGCGCCGGATCGTCCTGCGGGAAAGGGACCGGCCCGGTGCGGCGAACATCGGTCTGATCGATCTGACGGCCCGCTACGCCCTGGACGCCGGGTACCACGTCGTGGTCGAAGGGATCCTGTACGCCGACCACTACGGCGAGATGCTCACCCGGCTGCGGGCCGACCACCGCGGGCCGACCCACGCGTACTACCTGCACGTGCCGTTCGAGCAGACCCTCGTCCGCCATGCCACCAAGCCGATCGCGCACGAGGTCGGTGAGGCGCAACTGCGCGACTGGTACCGCGAACTGGACCTGCTGCCCGGAGGCGTCGAGACCGTCGTCGGCGCCGAGAGCACCCTGCGCGAGACCGTGGACCGCATCATGCACGGCACCGGCCTGGCAGGTCTCCCCGCTCTCGACCTCTAGTCACCCGTCCGTACGCGCCGGGGAGGGCGTGAACCGCGCGCCGCGGTGAGGATGGACGGTGCCGGGCGCCCGCGTCGGCAGCTCGGTGCTGCCGCCCGACGCGACGCGCGGCTGTCGCTGCCCGTACGCGCGAGGGAGAGGTATGACCGAGACCGACGAGGCCGGGGTCTCCGCCGGGACCGCATGGCCCTCGGCGCACCGCGATCCGAGGACCGGCATGGTCGACCTCCGGCGCGTCGGGGCGAATCCCGACTACTGGTACCCGGTCGCACTGTCGAAGAACGTGCGCGGCAAGCGGACGTTCGCGACGGCGTTCGCCGGCGAGCGCATCGCGCTCTACCGCGGGGAGAGCGGCACCGTGTACGCGCTGGAGGACCGGTGCGCACACCGTCAGGTGCCGCTCAGCATGGGCGTCGTGGAGGGCGAGGCACTGCGCTGCTGCTACCACGCGTGGGCCTATCGCGGCGACGGCCGCATCTCGCAGATCCCGTACCTCTCCAAGGGCGACGGCAGACCGCCGCGCGGCGTGCGCGGCTACCCCGTCCGCGAGGCGTACGGCCTGGTGTTCGCGTTCCCCGGTGACCCGGACAGGGCGGCCGTCACCCCGCTGCCCGACCTGCCGGCCTTCGGCTCGCCGCGGTACAAGGCGATGACCTACTCCCGGACCGTGCGCTGCCACTACTCGTTCATGCACGAGAACCTCCTCGACATGAACCACCAGTTCCTGCACCGGGGCGTGGTGGGCAGACTCCGTCCCGAACTGCTCGACTCCCGGACCGACGAGCGGTCGGTGGAGGCCAGGTACCTGTTCAGTCACACCGGGGGGAAACGCAACCGCGGGGCCAGTCTGCTGGCCGCCGAGGGCATCGGCGGCAGCGACTCCCGCGACGTCATGACGATCCGCACCGAGTACCCGTACCAGACGCTCGACCTGGTTCCGGAGAACGCCGAGCGGCCGGCCTTCCGGCTCTGGGTCGCCTATGTGCCCGAGGACGCCGAGCAGCGCAGGTGCCACACCTTCGGCCTGCTCATGATCGAGAAGCCCCGGGTTCCCGGGGCTCTGCACCTGGCCTGGCCGCTCATCAGGCGCTTCACCGAGCGGGTGTTCGCCGAGGACCGGATGGCCGTCGAGGCCGAGCAGCGGGCCTGGGACGAGCAGGGCGAGGACCGCAACCGCGAGGTGTTCTCCCTGATCCTGGACGTACGGGAGGTGCTGCGCACCAACGGCGTCCCGATCCGCCCCCGGGCCGCCGCGTGCGGAGCCGCCCCGATGTGCGACGGCCAGGACCGCGGGCCGGCCCCGGGAGCGGACGCCGGCACTCCTTGACAGCCGGCTC
>NZ_WWIC01000218.1:0-21777 GCF_009872555.1 Streptomyces sp. SID5643 | reverse complement strand
CCCCGCCGCGGCCGAAGGCCCGCCCCAGCGCCGCCCGCGCCGCCCCGAGGAGTCCGCCGCCGCCCTCGGCGCCCTCCAGTCGGGTACCGCGGCGGCGCGGTTCGCCGCCGGGTCGAACACCGGCGCCGTCCCAGCCGTACCTGAGGGTGCCCCGGCCGTGACCACGGCCGACCCGGCGTCCGAGGACGCCCACAGCAACGACGACGAAGGGGGAACGGCTCGATGACCAGCCGCGCAACGGGGGACACGGCATGGGTGCTCGAACCGGTCCTGGAGGTGCCGCACGTCGTGGCCGCCGCCCTGCTGACCAGGGACGGACTCGTCACGGGCTACACCGACGCGCTGTCGCGGCCGTCGGCCGAGCGGGTCGCGGCGATCACCAGCACCGTGCAGGGCGCCTGCCGTACCGCGGCGGCGGCGTTCGCCGACACCGACCGGGCCGAGATCCGGCAGGTCGTCATCGAGTCGGACCACGGCTATGTGCTCATCGTGCCGACGGACCACGGCACCTGCGTCGCCGCGTACGGCGATCCCGAGGTGCGACTGGACCTGCTCGCCCACCGGGTGCACTCGCAGGTGGCGCGGCTGGGCGAGAAGGCCATGGCCGCCGGGCCCCGAGGTGCCGACGGCGACACGCCGGCATGACGGGCCGCCGAGGCGGCCGTCCCCTGGTTCCCGCGTACCTGTCGACCGGCGGGGTGGCGCGGCCCAGCCGTGCCCATCTGGAGCGGCTGTCCGTCCTCACCGGCAGCGGTGAGCCGGCCCCCGCGGGACTGCCCGCCGCCCAGGCGGCCCTGCTGGAGGAGCTGGAGTACGGGTCGTTGACGGTGCTGGAGGCCGCCGCCCTGCTGCGGCTGCCCGTCTCCGCGGTGCTCGTGCTGGCCGCCGACCTCCTCGACCGCGGCCTGATTCTGGCCCGCGCGCCGATCCCGCGCGCCCGGCGCTTCGACCCCGACCTGCTGAAAAGAGTGGCCGATGGCCTCCGCGACCTCAAGCACCGTTGACGACCGGTCCGGCGGTACGGACGTCCATCTCCCCGACACCGCCCAGGACTTGGTGAAGATCCTGATCGCCGGGCCGTTCGGGGTGGGCAAGACCACCCTGATCCGCTCCGTCTCCGAGATCCGCCCGCTGCACACAGAAGAGCAGCTCACCGAGGCCTCCGCGGGGGTCGACGACCTCTCCGGCGTACGGGACAAGTCGACCACCACGGTCGCCGTCGACTTCGGCCGGATCAGCCTGCCGGGCGGCATCGTGCTGTACCTGTTCGGCACGCCCGGCCAGGAGCGGTTCCGGCCGCTGTGGGACGACATCGCCTACGGGGCGCTCGGCGCGCTCGTGCTGGTCGACGCCCGCCGGATCGACGCCTCGTTCGACGTGCTGGAGCTGGTGGAGGAGACCGGACTGCCGTACGCGGTCGCCTTCAACAGCTTCCCGGACGCCCCCCGCCACCACACGCCCGACCAACTGCGCGCCGCCCTGGACCTGGAGCCCATGACCCCGATGGTGACCTGCGACGCGCGGGAGGCGGACTCCTCGGTCGACGCCCTGCTGGCGCTGGTGCAGCACCTGATCGACCACAACCCTCCCCCGGAGCCCCGGTGACCCACCCGTCCCCCACCGAGCAGGCCTTCCCCCTCGCCGTGCCCGTCCGCCTGTGGGAGGACGGCTTCGCCCGCGATCCCCACCCCTACTACGCCGCCCTGCGCGCCCACGGGCCGGTCGGCTGGGCGGAACTGGCGCCCGGTGTCCCGGCGTACGTCGTCACCGACCGACGGGCGGCGCTGGAGCTGTTGCACGACACGGAGACGTTCTCGCACGATCCCCGGCCGTGGGAGGCGACCGTCCCCGACGACTCGCCGGTGCTGGGCATGATGCGCTGGCGGCCCAACACCCTGTTCGCCGACGGTGGCTCCCACCTGCGCTACCGCACCTCGCTCATCGACGCCTTCGACCTGGTGGAGCCGCACGATCTGCGGGCCCGGGTGCACCGGGCGGTGCACCTGCTGGTGAGCCGGATCGGGCCGCGCGGCGAGGCCGACCTGGTGGGCGAGTTCACCCGGCCGCTGATGGCGCTGGTGTTCAACAGCCTGTTCGGGCTGCCGGACAGCGCGAGCGACCGGCTGAACGCCGCGCTGGGCAGGCTGATCGAGGGCGGCGCCCGGGCGGCGCAGGGCGAGGCCGAGTTCGGCGGGTACGTGCTGGAGCTGATCACCGCCAAGACCGAACGGCGCGGCGACGACCTGCCGAGCTGGTTGCTGGACCACCCGGCGGGGCTGACGCCCGAGGAGGTCACCTGGCAGGTGTTCCTCACCCTCGGCGCGGGGCACGAGCCGACGGCCAACCTGGTGTCCAACGCGCTGTCCCGGATCCTGGGCAACCCGGCCTACTACTCGACACTCACCAGCGGCGCCCGCCCGGTGACGGACGCGGTACTGGAGGTCCTGCACCACGAGACGCCGCTCGCCAACTACGGCATCCACTACGCCCGTACGGCCGTCTCCTTCCACGGGGCCCGGATCAGGGCCGCTGTACCGGTGGTGATCTCCTACGGGGCGCTTGCCGAAGCGGCCGAGCGGGAGCGCGGGGCGGCCCGGCAGCCGTCCGACGCCTCGCACCTGTCCTGGTCGGCGGGCCCGCACGCCTGCCCCGTCAAGCAGCACACCCTGCTCATCGCCACCGAGGCGATCGAACGGCTCACCCAGTGGCTGCCCGACCTCGAACCCGTGCTGCCGCGCGAGCGCCTGACGTGGCGCCCCGGGCCGTTCCACCGCTCGCTGACCGCGCTGCCCGTCCGTTTCAGCCCCCGCTCCCCCGACCAGCCTGGAGGACGACCGTGACCGTGACCGACCGCATCGCCCTGGACCCGTTAGGAGCCGACATCGCCGCCGAGAGTGCCCGGCTGCGCGGGCTCGGCCCGGTCGTGCCGGTGGAGCTGCCCGGCGGTGTCCCCGCCTGGGCGCCGACGCGCTACGACACGCTGAAGGAGCTCATCCTCGACCCGCGGGTCAGCAAGGACCCGCGGCTGCACTGGCGGCTCTGGCCCGAGATCGGTGAACACCCCTCCTGGGGCTGGATCCTGGGCTGGGTCGGCGTGGTCAACATGCTGTCCGCCTACGGCCCGGACCACACCCGGCTGCGCAAGCTGGTCGCGCCCAGCTTCACGCACCGGCGCACCGAGGCGATGCGGCCCCGGGTGGAGGCGATCACGGCGGAGCTGCTGGCCGCGCTGGAGGCGGCCGACGGTGAGGTCGTCGACGTCAAGGCGGGGCTCGCCCATCCGCTGCCGATGCGGATGATCTGCGAACTGATGGGCGTGCCGGAGGAGTTGTGGGAGGACACCAGCCGGCTCATCGCGGCCCTCATGGACACCTCCGACCCGAGCCCGGAGCGCGCGGCGTCCGTGCAGCGGCAGATCGGGACGGTGCTGCCCGCGCTGATCGCGCACCGGGCCGCGCACCCCGGGGACGACATGACGACGGAGCTGATCCGGGTCCGGGACGAGGACGGCGACCGGCTGAGCGAGGAGGAGTTGCTGTACACGCTCCTGCTGGTGATCGGCGCCGGATTCGAGACGACGGTGAACCTGATAGGCAACGCGGTGGTCGCCCTGCTCCGCAGTCCGGGGCAGCTGGCGGCCGTGCGTTCGGGCGAGATCGGCTGGGACGCGGTCGTCGACGAGACCTTGCGCGCGCACCCGTCGATCGCGTCGCTGCCGCTGCGGTTCGCCGTCACCGACCTCGCCGTCGGTGGGGTGACGATCCCGGCCGGCGACGCCATCATCACGACGTACGCCGCCGCGGGGCTCGATCCGGAGCGCTACGGGCCGGATGCCGACCGGTTCGACGCCGCGCGGGGCGCCGACGACCATCTGGCGTTCGGGATCGGCGTGCACCGCTGCATCGGGGCGCCGCTGGCCCGGCTGGAGGCGCTGACCGCGCTGCCGGCGCTGTTCGAGCGGTTCCCCGGCCTGCGCCTGGCCGAAGGCGACGAGGGTCTGCGGCAGGTGCCGTCGTTCATCGCGTTCGGCTGGCAGGAGATCCCGGTGCGGCTGCGGGGCTGACGCACCGGCGGGCGTCGCCGTGTGAGGGCAGCGCGCGGGAGCGCGACCGGTCCCCCGTTCCGGTCGTGCCCCCGCTGTTGGTTGAACCTACGTCCAGGGCTGTGGCCTTGTGAACCGTGTCGATGCCCACTGCATGCTCTGCGGGGCTCACCCGTGCACAGCTGAGTCCGGATGGCCCGGTTTCGTCCCGTCCGGACCCGGCCGAGCGGTTGTCCCGGCGGAGAACCGGCTCATGCGGGGCGCCGGAGTTCCGGCAGGTCGAGGTCGCCGACGGCCAGGTGCGCCAGCACGACCTCGTACAGGTCGGTGCCTGCGGCGAGAAGCTGGCGTTCCAGGACGGGTTCGGCGCTGCGGACGTGTTCGCGCACGGTCTGGGCGTGCACGCCGAGGGCCTGAGCGGCCCGTTCGGCGTTGCCGCCGGCGGTGATCCAGGTGCGCAGCGTCCGGCGGGGGTTCCTGGTGTCGGCGTCCAGCCGGCCCAGCAGGTCATGCGCCCAGGTGCGCACGGTGGGACCGGACAGCAGGTCGGCGAGCCCCAGCCCGGGGTCCTCGGTGCCGTCGGCGTGCGGGGTGTCGGGCAGGCCGATCTGGGTGTTGAGCGCCAGGTGGACGACGGCCCGGGCCGTGAGGTCGGTGAAGTCGGTGCCGAGCAGGGTCTCGACGCGTTCCATACGGGCGCGGACGGTGTTGCGGCTGACGCCGAGGACCTTGGCGGCGTTGACTGCGGTGAACTCCAGGCCGAGCCGGCTGGTGGCGAGGAGTTCGGCGCGGGTGTGGTGCGGCAGGCTGTCCAGCGGCCGCAGCACCCGGGACGTCCAGCCGCGCAGCGCCACCGGGTCCATGAGGCGTTCGGGGTGGGTGCGCTCGGCGTAGACGGCCGTCTTGTCGGGCCGGAAGTGTGCGACGGCGAGGGCGCTGACGGCCTGTCCGTAGGAGGTGGCGGTCCGGGCGAGGCTCTGCCGGACGCTGCCGCCGAGGAAGAGGCCGGGGTGCCGCCGGACCAGGGACCGCAGGGCATCGCCCGTGGCCTCCCGGGGGCCGACGACGATCACGTGGCCGTCCATGGCCGGGCAGCGGACGACCAGGGCGTCCTCCCGGGTGCTGTCCAGGCACTCCTCGGCGATGCGGTCGCGTGCGGCGGGGTCGGACTCGACGACGTACACGCTCGCCGTCTCGGCGTCGAGCAGGCCGGGCCAGAGTCCCGCGGCGACGCGGCGCGCGGCGATCGTGTCCTCGACCATGAGCAGTTGCAGGATCGCCAGGCGCAGGTCGGCGGTGGCCCGGCGCAGCCGGTGCCCGGCCGCGTTCGAATCGTTCACCGTCAGCAGCAGCTCGATCACCTGGGCGGTGTGGGTGACGATGTCGGAGGCCCGCCGGTCGAAGGGGCTGTCCCGGGAGACGGCGAGCACGCACGCGTGGGACGGGTGCTCCACCCTGACCAGGCGCAGGTGGCGTTCGCGGCTCTGCCAGGCCGCGGAGGCGATCCGGCCGGCGGTGATGTCCGCGACCAGGTCCTCGTCCAGGGGGAGCCGGTTTCCGGCGACGAGGTTCCCGGCGGCGTCCTGCAGGGCGACGGTCGCGCTCACGGTGCCGGAGAGCCAGGCGACGACTCTGCGGACGTCGCGTCCGGCCGGGCGCAGATGCTCCAGCAGTTCCGCCGCCCACGCCGGGCCCGTACCGGGCTGCGTCTCCTGCTGCCGGTTCCCGTCCTCTCGGCCAGCCACCTGGGCCTTCCCCTCACTTCTCGCGCCGCTTCGGCACACCGGTCGGGGACGTTACCTCACGTCCGCGGGGCTCTCCTGCCGGGCCCGGACGCCGGACGGCGGGGGCCCGTGTCCCCGGGCCCGGCCCCCTCCTGCGCCGCCGACCCGGACCGGCGGCATAAGCTCGGTGGATGGCGAAGTACTACGACGTGCACCCCGACAATCCCCAGGCCCGCACCATCGGCCAGATCGCCGACAGCATCCGTGCCGACGCTCTTGTCGCGTACCCCACGGACTCCTGTTACGCACTGGGCTGCCGCCTCGGCAGTCGTGACGGCATCGACCGGATCCGTACGATCCGCAAGCTGGACGACCGGCACCACTTCACTCTCGTGTGCCAGGACTTCGCCCAGCTCGGCCAGTTCGTGCGGATCGACAACGACGTGTTCCGCGCGATCAAGGCGTCGACGCCGGGCAGCTACACGTTCATCCTGCCCGCGACGAAGGAGGTGCCGCGTGTGCTGCAACACCCCAAGAAGAAGACCGTCGGTGTGCGCATCCCCGACCACGTCGTCACGCAGGCCCTCCTCGCCGAGCTCGGGGAGCCGCTGCTGTCCAGCACGCTGCTGCTGCCCGGCGAGGAGGAGCCGATGACACAGGGCTGGGAGATCAAGGACCTGCTCGACCACGTGCTGGACGGGGTCGTCGACTCCGGTGACTGCGGGACGGAGCCGACGACGGTCGTCGACTTCTCCGGCGGGGAGGCCGAGATCGTGCGGATCGGCGCGGGCGACCCCTCGCGGTTCGAGTAAAACGCGAACCAAGGGCCGTTCACAGTTCAACCACGTGCCGGGGGCGGGCGAGTTGCCCCGGGAACGGGCGTGTCACGATGCCCGTGATCCGCCCGGTCACGCGGACGGGTTCCTGGTTTCCACCCCGCAGAGAGGCAGCCCAGCCATGACGGCCGTACAGGGAACCGCTGTCGACATCCCCACCGGGGACGGCACCGCCGACGCGTATCTGGCCCACCCCGCCGACGGGGCCGCCCACCCGGCGGTCCTGGTCTTCATGGACGCCTTCGGTCTGCGCCCGCAGCTGCGGTCCATGGCGGACCGGCTGGCCGCCGAGGGCTACGCGGTGCTGGTGCCGAACGTGTTCTACCGGCACGGTCGCGCCCCGCTGTTCGACCTGCCCGAGTTCATCGACCCGGGGGCGCGCCCGGAGATCTTCGAGCGCATCGTGCCGGTCATGCAGGCTCTGACGCCCGACCTGGCGATGCGCGACGCCGGTGCGTATCTGAGCTGGCTGGCCGGTTGCCCGGCCGTTGCCGACGGTCCGGTCGCGCTGACCGGCTACTGCATGGGCGCCCGGCTCTCGCTGCTCACGGCGGGCACCTGTCCGGAGCGGGTCGCGGCCGCGGCCGGCTTCCACGGCGGACGGCTGGCCACGGACGCCCCGGACAGCCCTCACCTGGTGGCCGGCAGGATCACCGCCGAGCTGTACTTCGGCCACGCCGACCAGGACCCCTCGCTGCCCGAGGAGCAGATCGAGCGCCTGGAGGAGGCTCTGACGGCGGCGGGCGTGCGCCACCGGTGCGAGGTGTACACGGGGGCGCCCCACGGTTTCACCCAGGCCGACACCGCCTCGTACCACCAGGAGGGCGCCGAGCGGCACTGGTCGGCGCTGCTCGACCTGCTGAAGCGTACATTCTGACCCCAATCGGGATCTGCTGAGGAGGAGTTGCCCGCCTACCGACGGTAAGGGCTTGCTCTCATGCGATCCCTGCGCGTAGACCTTGCTGAGAACCAGCCATGAATCGGGGGGAGTTGGCTCATGGACGGCACGGTCGACGGGTTCCGCTACGGTGCGGTGACCCCGGTGGCGGCCTATCTGATGGCCTGTCTGGGAGGGGCGCTGGGGCTGCGGTGCATCGTGCGCTCGCTGCTCGACGCGCGTTCCTTCAGGGCGGGCTGGCTGGCGTTAGGCGCCGCCTCCATCGGTTGCGGCATCTGGACGATGCACTTCATCGCCATGATCGGCTTCCACGTGGAGGAGACCCGGGTCCGGTACGACGCGGCCACGACGGTGCTCAGTCTCGTCGTGGCCGTCGCCGTGGTGGGCGTCGGCGTCTTCATCGTCGGTCTCCGCGGCGCGAGCGGAGCCACGCTGGCGGTGGCGGGAGCGCTCACCGGCCTGGGCGTCGCGGGCATGCACTACCTCGGCATGGCGGCGATGCGGCTGAACGGCGAGGTCGGTTACGACCCGGTCGGTGTCGCGCTGTCCGTGCTGATCGCCATCGGTGCCGCAACGGCGGCGCTGTGGGCGGCCGTCACCATCCGCGGCTTCCTGACAAGCCTCGGGGCGAGCCTGGTGATGGGCGTGGCGGTGTCCGGGATGCACTACACGGGCATGGCCGCCGTCAGCGTCCATGTGCACGACATGACCGGCGGGACCTGGGAGGGCGACTCACCCACGTCCCTGCTGCTGCCGATGCTGCTGGGCCCGGTCGTCTTCCTGCTGCTGGCCGGGGTCGTGGTGATGTTCGATCCGCTGCTCGTGCTGGGCGAGCGGTCCGCCGCATCCCGCAGGGCAGCCCCGGCCGTCAACTCCCCGGCCGGGGGGCGTCCTTCGTGGCGTGCAGCGGCCTCGTCCGCGCGCGAACGGTGAACAGCCCGCCTCGGGGCGGTTCATGAGCCGGTTGTTACCGTGCACCGGTGTCTGACTCCTCACGCGATACCGCCGAAGGCGCCGGCTGGGGCACCACCGAACGAGGCGCGTACCAGCGGTTGATGCCCCTGAAGACCGAGAAGATCTCCTGGCTGAACCCCAGGATGCTGTGGGTCGCCCGCAACGGCGTGCTCGCCTCCTGGCTCGGGGACCCGACCGGCGGGACGCGCAGCCGTTGGGTGGCGCAGCGGGCGGCCTTCGGCGCACCGGCCGACAAGGTGATCCGGCGCGACGACCCGGACCGGTTCTCGTTCCTGGTCATCGGTGACACCGGTGAGGGTGACGACCCCCAGTACGCCGTGGTGCCGGGCCTGCTGAGGGCCGGTCAGGACACGCGCTTCGCCGTGCTGGCCAGTGACGTGATCTACCCGGTGGGCAGTGCGGACGACTACGACACCAAGTTCTTCCGCCCCTACCGCGACTACCCGGCGCCGATCTACGCGATCCCCGGCAACCACGACTGGTACGAGGACCTCGGCGGCTTCATGCGCGTCTTCTGCGACGACGCCCCGCCCCTGTCGCCCGAGCCCCGGCCGCGCCCGCTCACCCGGGCCTGGCTGCGGTCGCTGCTGTGGCACCGGCCGGGCCCGGACGACGGCCGGCGCCTCGACGAGGCGCGCAGTCAACGCTCCGCCGCCGACCAGCAGGCCGTCCAGCCGGGCCCGTACTGGGCGATCGACGCCGGGCCGGTGCGGATCGTCGGCATCGACACGGGTCTGCTCGGCGCCCTCGACGCCGAGCAGGGCGCCTGGCTGCGCGCGGTCTCCCGGGGGCCCCGCCCGAAGATCCTGGTCACCGGCTCGCCGCTGTACGTGGACGGCCGGTGCGAGCCGTGCGCCATCGAAGGGGGCGGGACCGTCGACGCGATCGTCCGCGACCCGGACCACCACTACGTGGCCGCGATCGGCGGCGACATCCACAACTACCAGCGCTACCCGGTGCGGCTGGACGACGGCCGCACCCTCCAGTACGTCGTCGCGGGCGGGGGCGGCGCGTTCATGCACGCCACCCACACGATCCCCCGCGTCAACGTCGCCGGCGTCACCGAGGGGGACTTCCGCTGCTACCCGCTGCGCGGCGACTCCCTGGCCTTCTACAGCCGGCTCTACGGCCGCCGGCTGCGGATGCGCCGCTTCTTCACGCTCACCGAGGCCGAGGCGACGGCCGTGATCGCCGAGCGTCTCGGCATCAAGCCCACTCGGACACCGGGCGCCTCGACCCGCGTCACCCGGCGCGTCCGCCTGGTCGCGGGGCTGCTCGGCACCGGCCGCCGCCCCGACAAGGCGAAGCGGTTCCGGCTGCCCGTGCGGAAGATCTACACGTCGCTGTTCTCGCCGGGCTCGGCGACGTACAGCCCGCCGTTCTTCAAGTGCTTCCTGCGTCTGGACGTCTCCCCGGAGTCGGTCCGGCTGCGCTGTTACGCGGCCACCGGCAACCGCGCCCAGGAGGCCGACCCGCCGGTCGAGGACGAGGTGACGATTCCGCTGCGCTGACCGGACGGAACGGGAACAGCACGGGCCTCCGCGGAGTTGACACACCACAGGCCATTGAAGTTTCAATGACGGAGGGTTCATGCCGCCGACCTCACGACCGCTGCGCAAGCTGGGCTTCCTGACCATCGGACTGTTCGACGCGGCGGATCCGCGCCGAGGTCACGAGTCGACGCTGGAGATCATCGAGCTGGGCGAGCGGCTCGGTTTCGACAGCGCGTGGGTGCGTCACCGGCATCTTCAGTACGGCATCTCCTCCCCGGTCGCCGTCCTGGCGGCGGCGTCCCAGCGCACCCGCCGCATCGAGCTGGGCACGGCGGTCACCCCGCTCGGCTGGGAGAACCCGCTGCGGCTGGCCGAGGACCTGGCCACCGTGGACCTGCTGTCGGGCGGCCGGCTCAACCCGGGCGTGAGCGTGGGCCCACCCCTGCACTTCGACCAGGTCAAGGGCGCGCTCTACCCGGACACGGCCGGCGCGGAGGACTTCGGCTACGGGCGCGTGGAGCGGCTGCTCGCGGCCGTGCGGGGCGAGCCGGTGACGGACTTCAGCGGGGTCGAGGGCTTCGAGGTCTTCTCCGACCGGGTGCAGCCTCAGTCCCCCGGCTTGGGGAGCCGCCTGTGGTACGGCGGCGGCAGCCTGCGGTCGGCCCGGTGGGCGGGCGAGCACGGCATGAACCTCCTCACCAGCAGTGTCGTCAAGGCCGAAGAGGCCGAGGGCCCCTACGACTTCGCGGAGATGCAGCTCGCGCAGATCCGCGCCTTCCGCGCCGCCCACCCCGACGGCGAGGCGGCCCGGGTCTCGCAGGGCCTGGTCGTCATCCCCACGGACGGCGCCTCGCCCGAGCAGCGCGCACGCTACGAGGAGTACGCCGCCCAGCGCACTCCCCGGACGACCTCGCCCCAGGGCCCGGCACGGCTGCTGTTCGCGCCGGATCTGGTGGGCACCTCGGCGGAGATCGCCGAACGGCTGCACGCGCACGCCGCGTTCCGGGAGGTGGAGGAGGTGGCGTTCGCGCTGCCGTTCACCTTCGAGCACGAGGACTACGTCCAGATCCTCACCGACATGGCGACGAAGCTGGGCCCGGCCCTGGGATGGCAGCCGGGCTTCTGACGCCGGTGCCACCATCGCCTTCCGCCGGGCCGGGTCACCAGCGGCCCGGCGCGGTGCCGGTGATCGGCTCCGACGCCGTGCCGTCCACACCGACGGGCACGTCCCCGGCGAGCATCACGCGGTGCATGATCCGGGGATGGTCGAGATGGGCGGTGTCGCCGGGGGCGAGGTGCATCGTGGCCCGGTTGTCCCAGAACGCCACGCTGCCCGGCTCCCAGCGGAACCGGACCGTGTACTCGGGCCGGACCGCCTGCTCCAGCAGCATCTCCAGGACCGCGGCGCTCTCGGGCCGGGAGAGGCCGGCGATCTGCTCGACGTAGTAGCCGTTGACGTACAGGATTCGCTCCCCCGTCTCCGGGTGGACGCGCACCAGGGGGTGCACCGAGGCGACCTGGCGGTCCAGCAGGTGACGGACGTACGCGTCGTCGCCGGGCCGTGGCTGGTAGCCGACGCCGAGCCGGTGCTCGGCCCGCAGCCCGTCGACGAACTGCCGGAGCGGCGCGGAGAGTCCGGCGTACGCCGCCGCCAGGTTGGACCAGGCGGTGTCGCCGCCGTAGGGCGGTACCGTCTCGGCGCGCAGGATCGTCGCGGCGGGCGGGTCGACGCGCGCGCCGTGGTCGCAGTGCCAGCCGCGCAGCAGGGTGTGCCGGCGGCGGCGCAGCCACTCGTCGTGCTCCATCCCGAACCGTCCGCCCAGCTCCAGGCGGTCGGCGGTCGTCTCGATCTCGGGGAAGTCCGGCGGCGATGCCTTGCCCCGCCGGGGCAGCACCACGGTCTGGCCGAACCGGCGCGCGAACGCCACGTGCCCGGCGTGGTCCAGCCGCTGCCCCCGGAAGAACACCACCTTCCACCGCAGCACCGCCGCCCTGATCGCGGCGACCACCGCGTCGTCGAGGTCGGCCGCCAGATCGACCCCGCCGATCTCGGCCCCGATGTACCCGGCGACCGGCCGCACCTTCACTCCGGCCTCCCGCGCCGCCTCGTCCGTCGTCCGGTTGTCCGTCGCCATGAGCGCTCCGCTGGTCGTGGGTGGAGATCCGTCACGAAGATCGTGACAGTGATCTCCGCCGAGGGCGACCATGCCCCCGGACCGCGGTCGACTGGCTCGGGGCCGCCGAACACGAGGGACACGGCGCTGTGCGACGCGTCGTCCGGTTGATCATTGCTCGCCCCATCCGTGAGGCTGGAGGGACGAGACAACCGTACGCACAGTCAACGGGAAGGCCCGACGGTGATCAGCATCCCGACCCACACACTCAACGACGGTACGACGCTCCCCGCCCTGGGCCTGGGCACCTGGCCGCTCGGTGACGACGAGGCGCAGCAGGCGGTGCTCTCGGCCCTGGAGGCGGGCTACCGCCTGATCGACACGGCGACGAACTACCGCAACGAGACGGGGGTCGGCCGAGGCGTGTCCTCCGGTGTGGTGCCGCGCGAGGAGATCGTCGTGACGACGAAGCTCCCGGGCCGGCACCACGGCTACGAGGAGACGCTGGCCTCCTTCGAGGAGTCGCGGGCCCGCCTGGGCCTGGAGTACGTCGACCTTTACCTGATCCACTGGCCGCTGCCCCGCGTGGACCGCTACGTCGACGCCTGGAAGGCCATGATCAAGCTGCGCGAGGAGGGGCTCGTACGCTCGATCGGCGTCTCGAACTTCACGGCGGCGCACATCGAGCGGCTGGAGCGGGAGACCGGCGTGCTGCCCTCGGTCAACCAGATCGAGCTGCACCCCTTCTGGCCGCAGGAAGAGTTGCGCGCCTTCCACGCGGGCAAGGGCATCGTCACCGAGAGCTGGAGCCCGCTGCGCCCGGGCACGCCCCTGCTGGAGGACCCCGTCGTGGCGCGGATCGCCGGGGCGCACGGGGTGTCCCCCGGGCAGGTGGTGCTGCGGTGGCACACGCAGCTGGGCGCGGTGCCCATCCCGAAGTCGGCGAACCCGGAGCGGCAGCGCACCAACCTCGACGTCTTCGGCTTCGAGTTGAGCGAGGACGAGATGCGCGCCGTCGCGGACAGGCCGCGGCGGAGGGTCGGCGCCGACCCCGAGGTGCACGAGGAGTTCTGACGGGTACCCGGGAGCGCGAAGCAGGAAGGAGCCGCACGTGGCGGAGCGGGACCGGCTGCGGGACTACCGCGGCAAGCGCGACTTCGACCGGACCGGCGAGCCCCGGGGACGGAGCGCGCCCCCCGGTGACGAGCCCCGGTTCGTGGTGCAGATCCATGACGCGAGCACGATGCACTTCGACTTCCGGTTGCAGGTGGACGACGTGCTGAAGTCCTGGTCGGTCCCCAAAGGCCCTTCGGCGGACCCGAAGGACAAGCGGCTGGCCGTGCCGACGGAGGACCATCCGCTGGAGTACGAGGAGTTCGAGGGCGTGATCCCCCGCGGCGAGTACGGCGGCGGCACGGTGATCGTCTGGGACCACGGCACGTACAAGCCGCTCAGCCACGACCGCCAGGGCCGGCCCGTCGACTTCGCCCGGTCGCTGGAGCGCGGGCACGCCACGTTCCGGCTGAGCGGTTCCAAGCTGCGCGGCGAGTACGCCCTGACCCGGTTCCGCAGCGGCGGGGACGGCGAGGAGGCGTGGCTGCTGGTGAAGCGGGCCGGGGACACGGCCCGTACGCACGGGGCCCCGGACCCCCGTCGGGCCCGCTCGGCCGTGTCCGGCCGCACGCTCGCCCAGGTGGCCTCCGACGCGGCCGGGGAGTGAGGTCAGAACAGCGGTGTGAGTGACTGTTCGCACCAGATCGTCTTGCCCCGGGTGGTCTGCCGGCTGCCCCAGCGCTGGGTGAGCTGGGCGACCAGCAGCAGACCGCGGCCGCCCTCGTCGTCCTGGTGCGCCCGCCGCAGGTGCGGGGAGGTCGAACTGCCGTCGGACACTTCACAGATGAGGGTCCGGTCCCGGATCAGACGGAGCTGGACGGGTGGGGCGCCGTACCGGATGGCGTTGGTGACCAGTTCACTGACGACGAGTTCGGTGACGAATGCCGTCTCGTCCAGGCCCCACGCGGTGAGCTGGTCGGTGGCGGCCTGCCGGGTGGCGGCCACCTCCGCGGGGTCCGGGGTGACGTCCCAGGTGGCGACCTGGTCGTCGCCCAGCGCCCGGGTGCGGGCCAGCAGCAGGGCCACGTCGTCACCGGGCTCCTCCGGCAGGACGGCCTTCAGCACGGTGTCGCACAGGGCGTCCAGTGAGTCGGCAGGCACGGTCAGGGCCCGGCACAGCTCGGCGGTGGCGTGGTCGACGTCGCGGTCGCGGTCCTCGATGAGCCCGTCGGTGTAGAGGGCGACGACGGAGCCCTCGGGCAGCTGGAGCTCCGTGGCCTCGAACGGCAGTCCTCCCACGCCCAGTGGGGGCCCCGCGCTCATGGGGACCAGCCGGACGGATCCGTCGGGCAGCACCAGGGCGGGTGCGGGGTGCCCGGCGGCGGCCAGGTTCAGCCGGCGTGTGACCGGGTCGTAGACGGCGTAGAGGCAGGTCGCGCCCAGCTCGGCGACCTCGTCGCCCAGGTCGTCCGAGGCGAGGTGCGTGACCAGGTCGTCGAGGTGGGTGAGGAGTTCGTCCGGCGGCAGGTCCACGTCGGCGAGGGTGCGGACGGCCGTGACCAGCCGGCCCATGGTCGCCGTGGAAGGGATGCCGTGCCCCACGACATCCCCCACGACCAGCGCCACGCGGCTGCCGGAGAGCGGGATCACGTCGAACCAGTCGCCGCCGATGCCCGCCGCCGAGCCCGAGGGCAGGTAGCGGTGGGCGACCTGCACGGCGGCCTGACCGGGCAGGCCCCTGGGCAGCAGGCTGTGCTGGAGGGCGAGGGCGGTGGTGCGTTCGCGGGCGAAGCGGCGGGCGTTGTCGACGCAGACCGCGGCCCGGCTGGCGAGTTCCTCGGCGAACACCGCGTCGTCGGCGGCGTAGTCGTCGGGCTGCGCCACCCGCACGGCCACGGCGACGCCGAGCGTGATGCCGCGGGCCCGCAGCGGCACGGCCATCATCGAATGGACACCCTGGCGGTAGGGGCGTCCTTCCGGTGCGCGGGAATTGCGCTCGGCGACCCAGCGCATGAACGCCGGCTCACCCGCCTGGCTGATGATGGCCCGGCCCTCGCGCATGGCCCGGGCGATCGGCGAGAACGCGGGGTAGACGTCCACCGCCCCCAGACGGACGGCCGCCTCCGGGGTGCCCTCGGTGACGGAGCCGTGGGCGACCCGCCGCAGCGTGATCTCCTCGGCCGGAGCCGTGGGCGCCTCGTCCGCTCCGAGCACCCAGTCGAACAGGTCCACGCTCGCGAAATCCGCGAACCGGGGAATCACCACCCCGATCAGCTCCTCGGCCGTGCGGACCACGTCCAGGGTGGTGCCGATCCCGGCGGCGGCCTCGTTCAGCAGGGCGAGGCGCTGCCGGGCCCAGTACTGCTCGGTGCTGTCGAAGGCCGCCAGGGCGGTCCCCACGAGTTCCCCGTCGGCGTCCCGCACCGGCCACATCTCGGTGACCCAGGCGTGCTCCCGGTTGAGGGCCGGTGCGCCGGTGTAGCTCTCGTACCGCAGCGGGCGGCCCGTCTCGACGACGTGCCGCAGGTGCCAGTTGAAGCCGCGGCTGTGCTCCGCCTCCTCCACGGTCTCGGGGAAGTGCCGGCCGAGCAGCGTCTCCTCGGGCACGCCCATCACATGGCACGCGGCGTCGTTGAGCCGCAGGTAGCGCTGGTTGACGTCGAAGACGGACATCGACATGGACGCCTGCTGGAAGGCGCGGCCGGCGAGGGACGTCTCCCCGGGGCCGGGCGGCGCGGCGGTGATCACGTACCCGCTCGCCTCCCCGTCCGGGCCCGTCAGGGCGCAGGCTCCGACCCGGAGCCCGACGAGGTAGCCGTCGCGGTGCCGCACCATCACGGTGCCCGAGCGCGCGGACACCGCCTCGGGCGGCACGGTCTCGGCGAGCAGGTCCCGCACGGCACGGCCCAGGGCCTCTTGGGGCGGGTAGCCGGTCAGCCGCCAGGCACCCTCGCTCCACCCCGTCAGAATGCCGCGGGCGTCGATGATCGCAGCAGCGGAGGCGTCCTCCATATCGTCCAGGATCATCCCTTTGCCGCCCTGTATCAACCGCGACGCGGCATCCGTGACCGCGTCAGGGCCGGTTGGCGCGCAGCGCGGCGAGTGCCCGGTCGGCGTGCGCGTTCATGCGCAACTCGCTGCGTACGACGTCGAGGACGGTGCGGTCCTGTGCGATGACGAACGTGGTGCGCTTGGTGGGCGCCAGGGAGAAGCCGCGTCTCACTCCGAACCGTTCGCGGACCGCGCCGTCGGAGTCCGACAGCAGCGGCATGCCGAGGCCGTGCCGGCCGGCGAACTCCTGCTGTCGCTCGACGTCGTCGCCGCTGATGCCGACGGGCCGGGCGCCGACGGCCGCGAACTCGGTGGCGAGGTCGCGGAAGTGGCAGGCCTGGGCGGTGCAGCCGGGGGTCAGGGCGGCCGGGTAGAAGAAGAGCACGACGGGGCCTTCGGCGAGCAGCTCGGACAGGCTGCGGACGGTGCCGGTCTCGTCGGGCAGGGCGAAGTCCTCGACCTTGTCCCCGGCCTCCACGCGCGCGCTCATGACCTGCCCTCCGCGTTGCGGGCGACGCCGCGGGCCCAGAGCACCAGGGGCACCTGCAGGGGCAGGCGTCCGAAGGCGGCGGCCTTCTGCGGGGTGGGGCGGTGGCGCCAGTCGGCGGCCATCTTGACGTTGGCGGGGAACACGCCGACGAAGAAGGCCGCCGTGGCCAGCGCGGCGGTCCTGCGGGTGCGCGGCAGTGCCAGGCCGGCGGCCAGCGCGAGCTCGGCGGCGCCGCTGGCGTAGGTCCAGGCCCTCGGTGTGCCGGGCAGGCCCCGCGGGATGGTGGCGTCGAACGGGCGTGGGGTGGCGAAGTGGGCGACGCCCGCGGTGGCCAGGAGGCCGGCGAGCAGCAGGGGCGAGCGTTCTGACCGGGACACGGTTCCTCCTCTGAAGGCCTGCCGCGCATTATTACCGGACAGTAGTCAGGTCAGTTCACCGGGTCCGGCGCGTGCCCGTGACGGCTGCCCGGCGTGTAGCCGAAGGAGCGGCGGAAGACGTCGATGAAGGCGCTGGCGGAGGACCAGCCGCAGCGGTGGGCGACGGTCGTGACGGGCAGGCCGTCGGCCAGCATCCGCAGGGCGTGGTAGAGCCGCGACTGGGTGCGCCACTGCGGGAACGTCATGCCGAACTCGCGGCGGAAGAGCCGGCTGAGGGTGCGCTCCCCCACCCCGGTCGCGGCGCCCAGCTCGGCGAGGGTGCGCACATCGGCCGGGGCGGCGTGCACGAGCGCGCACACCGCGGCCAGACGCGGGTCCGTGGGGGTGGGCAGGCGCAGCGGCTGCTGGGGCGAGAGGCGGAGCTGGTCGCGCAGGACGGCGCGCAGGCGGCGGCGCTCGGGGCTGTCGTCACCGGGGTCACGGGTGCAGGCGAGGATCAGCTCGCGCAGCAGCGGGCTGACGGCGAGGACGGCCGGACGGTCGAGGCCGAGCGGGTTGTCGCCGGCCGGCAGACCGACCAGGTGCAGGTCGAGCCGGCCGTGGGCGCGATGGGCGTGCACGGTGCCCGCCGGGACCCAGATGGCGCGGGTGCCGGGGGCGAACCAGGTGCCGGCGTCGGTGGTGACGGCGACGACTCCGGCGCCGGCGTAGACGATCTGGTGATCATCGTGCCGGTGCGCATCGATGCGGTCGCCTGCGGTGAGCCGCTGGGCGCGGGTCGGGGCCGTAGGAGTGTGGCGGATGTTCGGCACGGTCCGGCAGATTATCGGAAGCGGGCCCGGCGCTTCGCGAACGACGATCGCCGGGTGAGCACTTCGAGACACGACCGACCGGTCGCCCTGATGTCACTGGGGCACGCCTGCGTGGATGTGTACCAGGGGGCCGTGGCCGCTCTGGTTCCGTACTTCGTCGCCGAGCGCGCCTATTCCTATGCCGCCGCTTCGGGTGTCGTCCTGGCGGCGTCCCTGCTGTCGTCGCTGGTGCAGCCGCTGTTCGGGGTGCTGACCGACCGGTGGGCGATGCCGTGGCTGCTGCCGCTGAGCGCGCTGACGGCCGGGGCGGGCGTCGCCCTGAGCGGGGTGACCGGCTCCTACGCGCTGACGCTGGCGGTGGTGGCCGTGTCGGGGGTGGGTGTGGCCGCCTATCATCCGGAGGCCGCCCGGGTGGCGCGGGCCGTGGCGCGGGGCCGGCACACCGCGATGGGCTGGTTCTCCTTCGGCGGCAACGCCGGTTTCGCCCTGGCTCCCCTGCTGGTCTTCGCCGTGGTGTCCACGGGCGGGCTGCGCGCCTCTCCCCTGCTGGTCGTCCCGGCCCTGGTGGGAGCGGTGCTGTGCGCGGCGGCGGTGCGCTCGGCGGGCTCCGGCGCCGGGAGTGCTGACGCGCCCGCCGCCCTGGGCGAGGACGACTGGGGGTCCTTCCTGCGGCTGTCCGCGGCCGTGGTCTGCCGCTCCGTGGTGTTCGTGGGCTTGGGCACGTTCATCTCGCTGTACGTGCGGGAGCGCACCGGTGGCGGGGAGGGGGCCGGTACGGCGGCCCTGTTCGTGCTCTACGCCGGCGGAGCGGCCGGCACGCTGGCCGGGGGCCGGCTGGCGGAGCGGTACGGGCGGATGGCGGTGGTGCGGCGGTCCTACGCCCTGACGGTCCTGGCCGTGGCCGGTCTCGTCCTGGTGCCCGGGCCGCCGGTGTACCTGTTCGTGGCACTGACGTCGGCGGGTCTGTACGTGCCGTTCTCTCTGCACATCACGCTGGGCCAGGACTTCCTGCCCCGGCGCGTGGGGACCGCGAGCGGGGTCACGCTGGGCCTGACCGTGAGCGTCGGCGGCCTCGCGGCCCCCGCGCTCGGGGCGCTGGCCGACGCGACGTCCCTGCGGTCGGCCCTGCTGCCGCTCGTCGCGCTGCCCGCGCTGGGCAGGCTGCTGCTGTGCGGCCTGCGCGAGCCTGCGCCGCCGGGGACGGCAGCGACGGCGGCCGAGGGGTCCGATCCGCGTGATCCGGCGGCCCGATCCGCGTGATCCGGCGGCCCGGTGACCGGAGATCAGGCGGGGCCGGCCGGGGCCTGGCCGGCGTCACCCTCCTCGTCGACGGCGTGGGCGAGGAAGTCGTCGACCATACGGTGGAAGAGCGTCGCGAGCTGCCGCAGTTCCTCCAGGGACCAGTCCGAGAGGGCCAGCTGCATGCCGCGGACGCCGGCCTCGCGGATCCTGGCGATGGCCTCGCCCCCGGCGTCGGTGAGTTCGATGCGCTGGGCACGGCGGTCGTCCGGGTCGGGGACGCGGGTGACGTACCCGGACTTCTGCAACTGCTGCACCGTGCGCGTGACGTGCGAGGCCTCCACGCCCAGCCGGGTGGCGAGCTCCCCCGGGCGCTGCGGCTCGGATTCGGCGATCTGCCGCAGCAGGGCGACGGCGGCGCGGTCGAGCGGCACGCCCGCCAGAGCCATCAACCGCTCGTGCCGGCGGGCGCGCGTGCTCAGGTAGGTGACGCGGGTGAGCGCACGCTCGATCTCGGTCACTTCCGGGGAAGGGGCGTCAGGGAGCGGCGGTGTGGACATGGGCGCCACGCTACCACCTCGTTGCGTAACTCAAGTAAATCGAGCGGCTCACCCCGTTCAGGGGAAACAGCCGGAGAACACGCGTGGCGGGCCGCCGACGCGTCGACACCTCACCCGTGGACCTGCCGCTGATCCCGCCCATGCTCGCCACGTCCGGCACCCTTCCCTCCGCCGCGCAGGACGCGCGCTGGGCCTACGAGACCAAACAGGACGGCCAGCGCGTGGTGGTCTACCTGCCGGGGGACGGAAGCGTGCTGTTGCGCGCCCGCTCCGGTGACGACATCACGGCCGCCTACCCCGAACTGCGTCCGCTGGGCACCGCCCTCGGCCCCACGCCCGCCGTACTGGACGGCGAGATCATGGCCCTGGACGAGCAGGGCCGCGCCAGCTTCCAGTTGTTGCAGTCCCGTATGGGCCTGGCCCACGCCCCCGCCAGGGCCGCGCGGCGGGCTGCGGAGGTCCCGGTCCATCTCGTGCTGTTCGACCTGATGCACCTGCGGAACGACTCCCTCCTGCGGCTCCCCTACGCCCGGCGCCGCGCGGCACTGGAGGACCTCGGTCTCTCCGGACCGTCCTGGTCGACCCCTCGCGCACTCGTCGGCCACGGCGCCGAGGCGCTGCGCGCCACCCGGGAGCACGGTCTGGAGGGCCTGGTCTGCAAGCGGCTCGACTCGGTGTACGAACCGGGGGTGCGGTCCCGGGCCTGGATCAAGATCCGCAACATGCGCACCGAGGACGTCCTGGTCGGCGGCTGGCAGCCGGGCAAGGGGCGGCTCACCGGCCTGCCCGGCGCCGTGCTGGTCGGACAGCGGGCGGCGGGGCGGCTGCGCTACGTCGGCAGCGTGGGCACCGGCTGGAGCGAGGCCGAACGCACCGAACTCGCCGCGCTGCTGAGGGCCGCCGCGAGTGATGTCTGCCCCTTCGACCCCGCCCCGCGCGCCCCGGGCGCGCACTGGGTCGTGCCCCGCCTGGTCGGCGAGGTCCGCTACAGCACCCGGACCCGGGAAGGGCTGCTCCGCCAGCCCTCCTGGCTGCGGCTCCGGCCCGATCTCGCGCCCGAGGAGGCGGCGGCCGACATCCCGGACGACATGGTCTGAAAGGAACGGTCGGCCCCAACTATTGAGCTCTCATTCACCGTTCGGATCCTCCATTCCTCTTGGCATGGACGCGATCAGCCTGGAAGCTGAACCTCCCTTTCCCCCACAGCCGTTGGGCTGCGCCCGGACCAAGGAGGACGCAGTGTCGTCACGCCCGTTCGCCCACCCCAGGAGATGGCTCACCGGAGCAGCCGGTGCCGCCGCCCTCGTCCTCGCCTTCCCGGCCACGGCCTTCGCCGCCCCACCGTCGGCGCTGCCCGCCAACGCGGACGCCCTGGAGCAGACCTACCAGCCCGCCTACGACTACGACACCGACGGCTGCTACTCCACGCCCGCGATCGGCCCGGACGGCACCGTGAACGGCGGACTCAACCCGACCGGCGCCCTGAACGGCAACTGCCGGGACGCCTCGGACCTCGACAACACCAACGGCTACGCGCGCTCCAAGTGCAACAACGGCTGGTGCGCCATCCTGTACGCCCTCTACTTCGAGAAGGACCAGGCCGTGGCCGGCAGCAGCATCGGAGGCCACCGGCACGACTTCGAGCACGTCGCGGTGTTCGTGCAGGACAACCAGGTCAAGTACGTGTCGACGTCCAACCACGGCGGGTTCACCGTGCACGCGGCGTCCGCGATCCGCTTCGACGGCACGCACGCGAAGATCGTCTACCACAAGGACGGCGTCAGCACGCACTGCTTCCGCGCCGCGAACGGGAACGACGAGCCGCCGGAGAACCACAAGCGCACCTGGCAGTACCCGGCACTGGTCGGCTGGAACGGCTACCCGGCCGGGGTGCGCGACAAGCTCACGTCGTACGACTTCGGCAGCGCCAACTTCGGCCTGAAGGACGGCAACTTCGCCAACCACCTCGCCAAGGCCAAGCCCTCCGGCATCCCCTTCGACCCGTACGCCTGACCGCACCCGGCCCGGCCGGAGCCCTAGGTCGTGTCCGCAATGTCAGGGCAGCCAGAGTTGTAGGCAGGCGATGGTGACCAGGGCCTGGTAGTGGCGGGCG
>NZ_WWIC01000217.1:0-45797 GCF_009872555.1 Streptomyces sp. SID5643 | reverse complement strand
CGGGACCGGTTCGCCCAGGAGTGGATCACCCGGCTGGTGGGGCTGCTCGCGAGGAGCGAGGACCCGGAGTGCCGCGGGGTGCTGTCCGTGCTGTATGCCGCGGACCGGCCCGTGGCAGCGCACTTCGGGCTGCGGTCGCGCACGGTGCTGTCGTGGTGGTTCCCGGCCTACGACCGCGCGTACGCCAAGTACTCCCCCGGTCTGGTGCTGCAGTTGAGGATGCTGGAGGCCGCGGCGGCCGACGGTGTCGAGACACTCGATCTGGGAAGCGGTCCGGCCCGCTACAAGGAGTCGCTCAAGACGCGTGACCTGCGTGTGTACGAAGGAGCGGTGGTACGGGCGGTGCCGGGGGGAGCCGTGCACTGGCTGGGCCGGGAGCCCGCCCGGGCGGCCCGCCGGTTCGTCCGCAACCGGCCCGCCCTGGCCGCTGCGGCGGCACGGACCCTGGAGGAAGTGGGCCGGCTGCGCGGTGGCTGAGGCCGGCGCGCCCGGCTCCGGGGAGCCGGGCGCGGTGTGCGGTCCGGTCAGCCCGTGGCGGTCCAGCTGTGCGCGACGTCCACGATGACGCGGTCGTCCAGCTGCTGCACGCGGAACGGCAGCCGGGCACGGACGCCGAGGCCGATCTGGGTCTCGCCCTCGAAGCTGCCGGCGAACCGGGTGTCCCGGAAGGTGCGGTAGCCGGTGAGGTCCACACCCGGCAGCGGGCGTGACACCCGGCCCGGGTACGTGGCCGCGCCGGTCTCCGGGTCGTACGCGGGTGCGGTGACCCGCACCGCGAGGACGGCACCGCCGGCCACGGGGATGTGGCGTCCCGAGCCGTCCTGGTAGAGCCGGGTGACGTACTGGACGCTGTAGCCGACGCCGCTGCCGGCGCCCGGCACGTCGACGACCATCCGGTCGAAGCAGGTGTGCCGGCCGGTCCTGACGTTCGTCATGGGCTCGACGGTTGCGCCGGCGTCCGTCTTGGCGAGGCTTCCCCAGCCGGTCGGGCACGTCGTGGCCTTCGTGGTGGAGCGCGAGGTGGCGTCCGGTGCGGCGCCGGCCGGGACCGCCGCGACGCCCACCGTGGCGCCGACGAGTGCGAGAGTCGCGCATGCTCTTCTGATGCGTACCATTGCCGCCCCCGAGGCTTGCATGTGGTTGATGCCGGGTGAGACGACCGGGCGGACCGAAAGGTTGCACTTGCCGCGCCGGACCGCCGGGCATGGCACATCCTGGTGGGGAGCGATTGGTGTCCGGTGCGTCCGTACCGGGAGGACGCGAGATGGATGAGGCAGCCGCCGTACCGGACGGGCCGCGGTCGGCCGACGGCCCGAGCCGGGGCGGGGCCGGGAGCCGGGCCCCGGACGGGAGCCCGGGCCGGATCGAGGACGCCCTGACGGATCCGCTGGTGGAGGCCGTGCGGGATCTCGACGGCTACGGCGGACTGGTCTACCTGCGCTCCCGCGACCGGCGCTCACTGGTGCTCGCGATGGTCACCGGCGTGCCCCGCTCGCTGCTCAAGAGCTGGTGGCGGGTGCCGGTCGGGGGTGCCCTGCCCATGGCGGAGGCGTACCGGCGCGGCGAGACGCTGTGGCTGCCGGACGAGCGCGCCTCCATGGTGCGCTTCCCGCACTTCACCGCCGGGCTGCCCTACTCCTTCGGCTCCGCCTACCAGCCCGTGCGGACCGGCGGTGAGGCCGTCGGCGTCCTGGTCGTGCTGCGCTCGGCCAGCCGGGCGCCGATGGACGCGGAGACGGTGGACCGCGCGCTGCGTCCCGCCGAGCGGGCCATGGAAGACCGCCTCGACCGCCTCTCCGCGCACCCGCCCGGCGTGGGCCTCGCCGCCCGTCGCGTCGAGTACGACGACGAGCCGATCAGCGTGCGGCTGCCCACCGCCGCCGCCCATCCGGTCCGGGTGGGCCTCATCGACTGGGACGTGGACAGCGACCGGTGCACGGCGGACGACGAGGCCCTCGCCCTGCTGGGCATCGACCGGGCGGACTACGGCGGCACCATCGCGGACGTCGAGTCCCGTGTCAGCCCGGACGACCTGCACGAACTGCGGGAGAGCCGGCACGACGCGCTGGCCGGCGGCCGGGTCAGGTCCCGGCACTTCCGGGTGCGGGACACGTCCACGGGCGGGGAGGAGACCGGCTACCGGCCGGTCGAACTGTGGGGCCATCTCGTGCAGGGCGGCGCCGGCTCCCCCCGGATCCTGGTGGGCGCCCTCGTCGACGCGGCCGGCGGACTCACCGCGGCCGAGGCGGCCGAGCGGCTGCCGGACGGGATCTTCTCACTGGACCAGGACGGCCGCCTGACCTACGCCAACCGCCGGTGCGAGGAACTGCTGGATTCCGGCCGGGAAGAGCTCTTCGGCCGCCACCCGTGGGAAGTGATCACCTGGCTGAGGGATCCCGCGTACGAGGACCGCTACCGGGCGGCGATGCTGTCGCAGGAGCCGGTGTCCTTCCTCGTCCGGCATCCCGAGGGGAGCTGGCTGAGCTTCGTGCTGTACCCGGACGTGCACGGCCTGACCGGCCGGGTCTCCCCGACCGGGCCGCCCACCGGGACTGAACAGGGTCCGGAGGCCGGTGCCGCCGCCGGTCCCGACGCCGCGGCCACGGTGCGCCCGCCCGGGCCGGTCACCGCCGCGCGTGCCGGGGCGCTCTACCACGTGGTGCAGATGGCGAGCGTGCTCACCGAGGCGGTCACCGTGCGGGACGTCTGCCGGGCCGTGGCCGAGCAGTTGCTGCCCGCCTTCGGCGCCCGGGAGCTGGCGCTGTACACCGTCCGCGAGGGCCGGATGTACCTGCTGTGGGAGTCGGGATACCCGGAGGGCTTCCTCACCCCGTTCGAAGGCGTCACCCTCGACACACAACTGCCCGGCGTCCACGCGCTCACCACCCGGCTCCCCCTGTTCTTCGAGTCGCCCGAGGACCTCTCCCTCGCCTATCCGGGCATCACCCTGGACCGCATGAACGCCTGGGCGTTCCTGCCGCTGATCGCCTCCGGCCGTTCCGTCGGCTCGTGCATCCTCGGCTGGGAGGCCCCGCACCGCTTCACCCCGGACGAACGCTCCGCCCTCACCGCGCTGAGCGGCCTGGCCGCCCAGGCGATGGAACGGGCCCGGCTCTACGATTCGGAGTCCGCCGTCGCCCGCGGCCTTCAGGAGGGGCTGCTGCCGCACCGCCTGCCCGCCGTCGAGGGTCTGCGCACGACCGGCCGCTATCTGCCCGGTACGCAGGGCATGGCGATCGGCGGGGACTGGTACGACGTGATCACGACCGGGCGTGGGGTGGCCCTGGTCATCGGGGACGTCGAGGGACACAGCGTCGGCGCCGCGGCGGTGATGGGGCAACTGCGCAGCGCGGTCCACGCCTTCGCCGCGAGCGAGCGCCCGCCGCAGGAGGTCATCACGCACACCAACCGGCTGCTGACCGAGCTGGAGTCGGACGTCTTCGCCACCTGCTGCTACATCGAGCTAGATCCGGGAACCGGACGGGCCCTCGCGGTGCGGGCCGGTCATCCCCCGCCGCTGCTGCGGCACCCCGACGGGCGGGCCGAGACGCTGGATCTCGTGGGCGGCGTCATGCTGGGCGTGCAGCCCGACTCGGTGTATCCCGTCACCGCGCTCACCCTGGCCCCCGGCAGTGTTCTCGCCCTGTACACCGACGGGTTGGTGGAGCGGCCGGGCAGCGACATCGAGACCGGCATCGACGCGGTCCGGCACCGGCTGTCCGAGACCCCGGCGGACTCGGTGGAGCACCTCGCCGACCGGCTGGTGGGGACGGCCCGGAGGGCCCGGGAGCGGCCGGACGACGTGGCGCTGCTGCTGACGGCGTACCGGTGAGTGTACGAAGCGGCGCGGAGTACCGTGGGCGGGACCGGCGAGCGAGGCGGTGGTGGCGGTGGACTGGCGGCGGTACGCCGAGCAGATGGCGCAGCTCGCCCGGGACCTGGTCGCCCAGGATTCGGTGCAGGGGACGCTGGACGCGGTCTCGGCGGCGGCGGTGGAGCTGGTCGAGGGCTGCGACGCGGCGGGGATCCTGACGGTCTCGAAGGGCCGGGCCGTGACGCTGGCCGTGTGCGGCGACTTCGTCGCGGAGTCGGACCGGTTGCAAGGTGAGCTGGGTGAGGGCCCCTGCTTCGACGCCGCGCGCCGTGTGGACGGTGAGCGGCTGTTCCGCATCGCCGACATGACCCGGCCGCAGCCGTCCTGGCCGCGCTACAGCCGGGCCGCCCGCGACCTCGGGATCGGCAGCATGACCGGGGTGCTGCTCTACACCGACGACGAGGACTTCGGCGCGCTGAACCTCTACTCGCGCCGTCCCGGGGCGTTCGGCAAGGACATCGAGTCGGCGGGCTGGCTGCTCGCCTCCCACGCCGCCGTCGCCCTGTCCACGGCCCGTACCGTCGACCAGCTGGAACACGCCCTGGAGACGCGGCACGCCATCGGCGAGGCCATGGGCATCCTGATGGAGCGCCATCGGCTGAGCGAGGACGAGGCCTTCGGCGTGCTGCGACGCGTCTCCCAGGATCACAACCTCAAGCTGCGCGACGTGGCCCGGCGGGTCCGGGCCCAGCCGTCGGGTCAGGTCTGACCGTCCGGCAGGCTCACGGCGCGCAGGAGGAGCACCGCGATGTCGTCGTTGTGCTGTCCGGTGGGTGTGGTGTGGCGGACGAGCCGGTCGATGAGCCGCTCCAGGTCCTGCCCGTCGGCGGCGTCCAGGTGCCCGGCGAGGTCGGTCGTGGTGCGGGTGACGTCGGTGCCGGGGAGTTCGACCAGGCCGTCGGTGTAGAGGGCGAGGGTCGTGCCGGGGTACAGGGGCACGCTGGTGACCGGGTAGTCGCCGCCCGTGTCGATGCCCAGCAGCGGGCCGGGGTCGACGTCCAGGACCCGGGCGGGGTGCCGCGCGTGGCGCAGCAGCGGCGGCACGTGTCCCGCGCTGGCGAAGGACGCCTGCCGGCCGGCCAGGTCGAGGTGGACGTAGAGGCAGGAGACGAGCAGATCGGAGTCGAGATCGGCCAGGAGCCGGTTGGTGCGGGCCAGGACCTGGCCGGGGGCGGCGCCGGCGGTGGCGTGAGCATGGATGGCGGTGCGGACCTGGCCCATGAGGGCCGCGGCGGCGACACTGTGGCCCTCCACGTCCCCGATGACGGCGGCGGCGGTCGTGTCGTTGACGCGCAGCACGTCGAAGAAGTCGCCGCCGACCTCGGTGCCGTGGCCGGCCGGCAGGTAGCGGGCAGCGACGTCGAGGCCGGGCAGGCGCGGCAGGGCCCGGGGCAGCAGGGCGCGCTGCAGCTCGTGCACGAGCCGGTGCTTGGTGTCGTAGAGCCGGGCGCGGTCGAGGGCCTGGGCGATCAGACCGGAGAGCGAGGTGAGGACGGCGCGTTCGTCGGCGGTGAAGGTGTGCGGCCGGGCGTAGGACAGGATGCAGCAGCCGACCGGCCGGCCGGAAATGATCAGGGGGAGGAACGCCCAGGCCTGCTTGCCGCTGATCTGGGGTGCTCTGGGATAGCTGGCGGCCAGTTCCGCGGGGTCGGAGAAGAAGGCGGGGGTGCCGCTGGCGAGGACCTGGCCCGCGGGGGTGAGGTCGGTGTCCAGGGAGAGGGCGTCGAGCCGCTCCATGACCTCGGCCGGGTAGCCGTGGTAGCCGGTGATCTTCAGCCGTCCGGCGTCGACGCCGGACAGCACCAGGCCCTGGGCGCCGAAGGCGGGCAGGATCTGGTGGGCGATCAGCGCGACGAGGTCGCGGACGGTCACCGCCTCGGTGAGCGCGGCGGCGAGGTGCACGAGTTGGTAGAGGCGTCCCGTCGGTGCCGCGGCGGGCTGCCGCGCGCCGGCGGGCTGCGGGTCGCCGGCCTGCTCCGTGCTCGGCAGCACGCGGACGCTGATGCCGCTGGTGTCGGGGTAGAGCTGGAAGGTCAGCGTCTGGTCCGGGGGGCGGAGCGCGGTGAAGGAGACGGGGACGCGGCTGACCACCGCCGTGCGGTAGTGGTCCTCGTAGACGGGGTCGTCGAGCCACGACAGGGACTGCCAGGGCCTGGTACCCAGGAGCCGGTCGGCGCCGCGGCCGAGCAGGCGGGCCGCGGTGGTGGTGAGGAAGGTGACGCGGCCCTCCAGGTCGAGGGCCAGGGCGCCTTCGGGGAGGCGTTCGAGGTAGTCGGCGGCGGCCAGGCCGGTCTGCGCGGGGTGGCGGGTGGCGTCCACGGGGACGACCCGCGGCAGCTCGGGCAGGGACGGCGGCTGGGAGGCGTCGTCCAGGAGGCGGGCCATGCGGCGGGCGCTGGAGGTGATGTGGTCGCGCTCCCGTGGCGTGATCCGGCGCGGCCGGCCGGCGGGCCACATCAGCACGAGGCCGCCCCAGGGGCGCCGCACGCCGGTCAGCGGGACGGCGACGAGTGCGAACGGGTAGGGCAGGACGGCGGCGGCGCGGGGGTAGCGGCGGGCCATGTCGTCCTGGCCGAGCACGCTGACCAGGATGTCGTCATGGATGGCGTCGGCGACCGGGACCGGTGCGTTCAGGGGCAGCCGCCGCCAGGGGGCGGTGAAGGCCACCGGCAGGCCGCACAGGGCCACCAGGCGCAGCACCGGCTCGGCCTCCTCGATGAGGTAGAGGCCGCCGGTCGAGGCGCCGGTGCCGCGCACGGTGTCGGCCAGGGCCGCCCCCAGGGCGTCGTCGGGTGATCCGGCGCCGCCGGGGTGCTCGATGCTCCCGGGCATGGTGTCCTCCCGCTCCTACCCGGACGCTACGCCTGGCGGAGCGTCCGGGCATGTCAGACGAACGGGTGCCCGGTCTGTCGCCGGATGTGCAGGTCTCGGAACGGGGCCGCAGGGCTGCCGGGAACGATGGTCCGGCCGATTCCGGCGGGCGGCCGTGCGGGAGGACACCGGCTGGCAGAATCGGGAGCCCTGACGGCAACGGGAGGCCGCTTGCAGACGCTGACATCGCAGGACCCGCCGGCCGTCGCCGTCACGGAGGCGATCCGCGCCGGGGATCTGCCCGGGCTCCGGCGGCTGCTCGCCGGCCACCCCGGTCTCGCCGCCGCCCGCATCACCGAGCAGGGCGAGGACGGCAGGGGCACGCGCAGTCTGCTGCACATCGCGGCCGACTGGCCCGGTCACTTCCCCAAGGGGCCCGAGGTGGTCGCCATCCTGGTGGCCGCCGGGGCCGATCCGCAGGCCCGCTTCGACGGTGCGCACGCGGAGACGCCGCTGCACTGGGCCGCCGGCAACAACGACGTGCCCGTTCTGGACGCTCTGATCGCGGCCGGGGCCGACATCGAGGCGCCCGGGGCGGTGATCGGCGGCGGCACCCCGCTCGCCGACGCCCGGGGCTTCGGCCAGTGGCGCGCCGCACACCGGCTCGTCGAGCACGGCGCCCGTGTCACCCTCCAGGACGCCGCCACGCTCGGTCTGCTCGACCGGGTCCGGGCCTGCGTCGAGGCGGACGAGGCGCCGTCACCCGAGGAGATCACCAGCGCCTTCTGGGGCGCCTGCCACGGCGGTCACCTGTCCACGGCGCAGTACCTCCACGAACGGGGCGCGGACCCCGACTGGTGCGGCTACGACGGCATGACCCCGCTGGACGTCGCCCGCGCCCAGGACGCCGACGACGTGGTGCGCTGGCTGCGCGACCTGGGCGCGGAGACGAAGAGCTCCGGCGAGGCATCTCACAGGCAGTAGCGCACCATCCATTCGTCCTGGTTGTACGTGGTACGCGCCGGGTCGGGCACGCTCGCCGCCCGCTCCTCGACCATGTCTTCCACGCGCACCGGCTCCGGCAGTGCCCCGAAGCGGGCCCGGCGGGCCGCGCCCTCCGCCTCGCTCCCCTGCTGCGTCGTCGCCTCGTCCACGGCGATTCCCCTCTCCGGCTGGTCGGTCCGACCGTTCGTCCCTTGGTGGGCAATGAGTTGACGTGCGGGAGGGGCTTCTGGTTCCCGTGGCACCGCGCAGCCGGGTAGGTCGCGCCGCCACCGGCACCTGTTCGACCGAACGAACTTTCACCTCGGCGGTTCCCCTTCTCACCCGAGGATGATAGGAAACCTTCCTATCAGTTCTGCACGGCCAGCTCTTCCAACCCCCCACCCTGTTTGGAGGCCCCGTGAGACACCCCGCCACCCCGGCGACGCGCCGCACCGCCCTGACGCTGTTCGGCGCGGCCCTCGCGGCCACCCCGTTCCTGAAGCCCGCTCCCGCCACGGCGTCCGTGCGGGCGATCGGGCTCGACGACCCGGCGAAGAAGGAGATCGCCATGCAGCTCGTGTCGAGCGCCGAGAACTCCTCGCTCGACTGGAAGGCCCAGTACCAGTACATCGAGGACATCCGCGACGGCCGCGGCTACACCGCCGGCATCATCGGGTTCTGCTCCGGCACCGGCGACATGCTCGATCTCGTGGAGCTCTACACCGACCGCCGGCCCGGCAACGTCCTCGCGAAGTACCTGCCGGCCCTGCGCGAGGTCAACGGCTCGGACTCGCATGCCGGGCTCGACCCCGGCTTCCCCGGCGACTGGCGCCGGGCCGCCCGGGACGCCGCGTTCCAGCGGACGCAGGACGACGAGCGCGACCGGGTGTACTTCGGCCCGGCGGTCCGGCAGGGAAAGACGGACGGGCTGCGCGTG
Organism: Streptomyces sp. SID5643; assembly: GCF_009872555.1. Classification (NCBI taxonomy): domain Bacteria; kingdom Bacillati; phylum Actinomycetota; class Actinomycetes; order Kitasatosporales; family Streptomycetaceae; genus Streptomyces; species Streptomyces sp. SID5643. The sequence continues at coordinate 37,191 of NZ_WWIC01000217.1, read as the reverse complement.
CTCGGCCAGTTCGCGTACTACGACGCCATCGTGATGCACGGCGACGGCACCGATCCCCTGAGTTTCCGCAACATCCGCAGGCGCGCGCTGCGCACGGCGAAGCCGCCGGCGCAGGGCGGTGACGAGGTGTCATACCTCGACGCCTTCCTGGACGCACGGGTGTGGGCCATGAAGCAGGAGGAGGCGCACAGCGACACGAGCCGGGTCGACACCGCGCAGCGCGTCTTCCTGCGCCGGCGCAACCTCGACCTGAACCCGCCGCTGGACTGGAAGGTCTACGGCGACAGCTACCACATCGGCTGACACGATCGGCCCGGGCGGGAAGTGGTCCACCAAGCGGGCACGGAAGTGGACCCCGTCCCGGGCCTCCCGGCTGCCTAGCGTCACCCCCATGAACGCCACGACCACGCGCGGAGCCCTGCTCGCCGCGCTCGCCTGCGTCCTCGTCGGAGGGTCCTTCACCGCCAACAGCGTCCTGGGCGGCTACCCGTACGCGGGCGGCCAGTTCCTGCGCTACGCACTGGCCTGCCTGCTGCTGGTACCGCTGGCCGGCAAGGGTGCCGCGGGCCGCTTACGGGCCCTGACGCCCCGTCAGTGGGGCCGTCTCATGCTGCTGGCCGCGGTCGGCATGGTCGGATTCAACCTGGCCGTCATCGCCGCCGAGCGCACGGCGGAACCCGCGGTGCCCGGCGTGTTCGTGGGCTGCGCGCCGGTGGCCGTCGCCGTGCTCGTGCCCCTCATGGACGGACGCAGGCCTCAACGGGTCGTGCTGTACGGGTCGTTGCTGGTGGCCGTCGGCGCCTTCACCGTGCAGGGCTGGGGGCGCACGGACGGCACCGGCATCGCCTTCTCCGTGTGCGCCCTGGCCGGGGAGGTCGGGTTCGCCGTGCTCGCGGTGCCCGTACTGCGGCCGCTCGGGCCGCGACTGCTGTCCGCCACGGTGTGCGCGGTCGCCGCGCTGGAGTCGGCGGCGGTCGGACTGCTCGTCGACGGCACCGGCTGGCTGCGGCGTCCGGACGCCGTCGAGACGGCCGCGCTGCTGTGGCAGGCGGTGGTGGTCACCGTGGTCGGGTTCGTGTGCTGGTACCTGGGCATGCAGCACATCGGTGCGGAGCGCGCCACGCTCTTCTCCGGCCTCATCCCGGTCGCGGCGGCCTGCACCGCACCACTCGTCGGCACGGGCTCCTACGGCCCCGCGCAGGCGGCGGGCAGTGCGCTGGTGGGGCTCGGCGTGGCGCTCGGGTCGGGCGCGCTGCGACGGGCGGAGCGGAAGCGGGCCCCGCGGGGTCGGGCCTTTCGGGGGAACGGACGACCGCAGTCCCGGGGAGTCCGCGTGCCTGAGACGCCGGAGTGATCCCGCGCGCATGTAATGAAGGGCATTGACCTCCCGGCCGACACTGGAGACGACGTCCATGCCGCACAGCCGCACCGGTGAAGGGCACACGAAAGCCTCTCGCGGGGGTGTGCTGCGGCGGCTGGGCGAGTGGTGCGCACGCCACTTCGTGACCGTCGTCATCGCCTGGCTCGTGGCACTGGTGGCGCTCCAGGTCGTCAGCCGTGAATTCGGGGGGTCGTACTCCGACGACTTCAGCCTGCCCCAGGCGCAGGCCCAGAAGGGCCTGGACGTGCTGAAGGCGCACGATCCGCAGGCCGGCGGCTACAGCAGCCAGATCGTGCTGCGCGACGACCAGCAGCCCCTGACCGCGCTGAGTTCCCAGATGTCGGCCACGGTCGCCGACCTGGAGAAGCTCCCCCACGTGCTGTCCGCCCAGAACCCGCTGTCCGCCCCGGGCACGCCGAGCGGCCAGCAGAACGTGGGGCCGCTGTCGGACGACAAGAAGACGGCCTACATCACCGTCCGTTTCGACGTGCAGCCCTCGACGCTCGGCGACGACTACCTCGACGGCGTCGACACCGCGGTGCAGCCCTTGCGGTCGGCCGGGGCGGAGGTCGAGTACGGCGGACCGCTCGGCGAGCTGGCCCGGCCGGCCGCCGACGACCGGGTGAGCGAGCTGATCGGTTTCGGCGTGGCGGTCATCGTGCTGCTCGTCGGGTTCGGCAGCGTGATCGCCGCCGTCGTCCCGCTGCTGAGCGCGCTGATCAGCGTCGTCGGCGGTCTCGCCATCCTCGGACTGCTGGCGGCGGCCTTCACCTTCGCGACGGTCTCACCGACCCTGGCGACGATGATCGGCCTCGGTGTCGGCATCGACTACGCGCTGTTCATGCTCACCCGGCACCGGCAGAACCTCATCGACGGCATGGACCCGGTGCGGGCGGCGGGCCAGGCCGCGAGCACCAGTGGCCATGCCGTTCTCGTCTCCGGCTGCACGGTGATCATCGCGCTTGCGGGCCTGTCCGCGTCCGGGGTCTCCTTCATCGCCCTGCTCGGTCTCGCCGCCGCCGCCACCGTCGTCTCGGCCGTCGCCGGCGCGCTCACCCTGGTGCCGGCCCTGCTCGGCCTCATCGGCCGGCACATCGACCGCTACCACGTGCGTCCCCCCATCGCCGAGACCGAAGCCGGGGCGGGTGACACGCCGCAGGGCACCTGGCACCGGTACGCGCAGCGGGTGGAGCGCAGACCGCTGTCGTTCCTGTCGGCGGGTGTGGCCGTGCTCGTGGTCCTCGCGGTCCCGTTGTTCTCCATCCAGCTCGGGCACATCGGGGACGGCGCCGACCCGGCCTCCTTCACCGACCGAAGGGCGTACGACCTGATGGCCGACGCCTTCGGGCCCGGCTCGAACGGTCCGCTCACGGTCGTCATCGACCAGACGAACGTGCCGCAGTCGCAGCGTTCCGCCCTGGCCTCCAAGGCCCAGCAGTCGCTCGGCGCAGTCCAAGGGGCCGCCGTGGTCACTCCCCTGACGCCCACGCAGGACGGCGACCTCCTGCTCGGCACGGTCTACTCGGCCAAGTCGCCGCAGAACGCCGCGACCACGGACCTGACGAACCGTCTCGTCGACGACACGCTGCCGGACGCCGTCCAGGGCACGGACGCCAAGGGGTACGTCACCGGCACGACGGCGACGCAGGTCGACTTCCGTGACATCGTCGCCTCCCGGCTGCCCGTGATCATCGCCGTCGTGGTGGGTCTGGCATTCCTGATCATCCTGGCCGTGTTCCGGGGGCTCCTCGTCGCCGTCAAGGCGGCCGTCCTGAACGTGCTGTCGATCGCCGCGTCGTACGGAGTGGTCGTCGCGGTCTTCCAGTGGGGGTGGGGCGGTCCCGCTCTCGGCGTCCACGGCAAGGTGCCCATCGAGAGCTACGTGCCGATGATGATGTTCGCCATCATCTTCGGCCTCAGCATGGACTACGAGGTCTTCCTGCTGTCGCGTGTCCACGAGGCCTGGCTCCGCACCAAGGACGCCGAGGGGGCGGTCGCGCACGCCCTGGAGATCACGGCCCGGGTCATCACCTGTGCCGCACTGATCATGGTGAGCGTGTTCGCGGCGTTCATCGTCAGCGACAACATCGTGGTCAAGATGCTCGGACTGGGGCTGGCCGTCAGCGTGCTCATCGACGCGACCGTCGTACGCCTGCTCATGGTGCCGGCCGTGATGACACTGCTCGGGCGGCACGCCTGGTGGATGCCCCGGTGGCTGGACCGGGTGGTGCCGCACGTCGATGCCGAGGGGGCACGCGCCGAGGCGCGTTCGGCGTCTCACTGAAACGCCACTCCCACCGCTGCCCCAACTCGCGTATGGCATCGGCTGCTTGCCGCGGCTTCCCGCCTCACCCCGAACCCCTCGGCCCGAAAAATCCGTATTTACTGTTTTGGCCTAGTTGGTGTGGTTAATCGAGGAGGGTGCGCGTGGGACGTCCGCCGGAGTGAGAAGCCGGCGGTGAGCCCCGCGCAGGCCGGGCGCGCCGAAGCGCGGAGATGGACGGCGAACGCCGTCGTCGCGGGCGGTCCGGATCCCGACGAGACCGGATTCACGGGCGGTGCCTGAGGGAGAGGACCCATGAGCGAGATGGCGAACGAGAGCACCGGTGGTGCTCAGCAGGCCGGGCAGACGGCGAAACAGGAGGCCTCGGTCACGGCCGGCCGGGCCAGGGAAGGTGCGAGTCAGGTCGTCGGCACCGCCACCGACCAGGTCAGAGCCGTCACCGGTGAGGCCAGGGCACAGGCCGGTGCGATGGCCGGTGACCTGCGGACGCGGGTCAGTGAGGAGGCCGAGAGCCAGACCCGGCGTGGAGCGCGGGTGATGCGGCAGTGGGCGGACGACCTGTCCGGTCTCGCGGACGGCGCCGACGCGGACTCACCCGCCAGGAGCCTCGTGACGCAGGCGGCGGATCGCGGTCACCGTGCCGCCGACTACCTGGACACCCGGGGTGTGGGCGGCTTGGTCGACGACCTCCAGGACTTCGCCCGCCGGCGCCCCGGCGCCTTCCTGGGCGGGGCAGTCGTGGCGGGCTTCGCCGTCGGACGGCTCGCCAAGGCCGGCAGCAAGGCCGACGGCTCCGGCCGGTCGGCGCAGTCGCACACCTCAGCCGGTTCTCAGAGCCTGCCCGAGGACGTGGCGCCGCCCGGGCTGCCGGGTCACGGGGAGGTCTGAGATGTCGTCGCTCACGCCGCACGCCCCGCGCCGGCACGCTCCGAAGCACCGCGGGCAGGAGGACAGCTCGGTGGGAGAGCTGCTCTCGACGGTGACGTCGGACGTGCAGCAGCTGCTGCACCAGGAGGCGGAACTGGCCAAGGCCGAGATCCGGGAAGAGGCCACCAAGGCGGGCAAGGCGGCCGGGATGTTCGGCGGAGCCGGTTTCGCCGGCTACATGGTGGCGGTCTTTGTGACCCTGGCGGCGATGTTCGCCCTGGCCAACGTCATGGATCTGGGCTGGGCCGCGCTGATCGTCACCGGAGTGTGGGCGGTGATCGGCCTGGTCCTCTACCGCCGGGGCCGCGCGCGGATGCGCACCGTGTCGCCGAAGCCGGAGCAGACCATGCAGACGCTGAAGGAGGACATGCAATGGGCACGGCACCCGACCGGATAAGGGCCGACATCGAATCCACCCGGGAAAGGCTGTCCGAGGACGTCTCCCGACTGGCCGACCGCGCCCGCCCCCGCCGGATGGTACGGCGTCGCACCCGGCGCGTCCGGGGCGCTCTGCACGGGGTCAGGGAGCGAGTCATGGGCAGCGCTTCGGAGATGACCGGGCAGACCGCAGACCGCACCCAGCAGGCCGCCCGGTCGGTACAGGAATCCAGTGGGCAGGTGGCCGACACCGCGCGGCAGGCCGCCGGAAAAGCCGCCGACACCGCTCGTCAGACCGCCGGGCAGGCCGGCGACGCGGCACGGCAGGCCCCCGGGCAAGCGATGCGGCAGACGCAGGGCAACCCGCTGGCCGCCGGCCTCATCGCCTTCGGCGCGGGACTGCTGACCGCCTCCCTCCTGCCCACCTCGCAGGCCGAGGAGCAGGCGGCGGAGAGGGCCGGAGAGGCCGTCGAGCCCGTGAAGCAGGCCGCGTTGGAGTCCGCGCAGCAACTGAAGGAGGACGCCACCCAGGCCGGCCGCCAGGCCGCCCAGGAGGTCAAGGACACCGCCTCCGAAGCCGCCCGCGCCACAAAGGAACAGGCCGGGGAGCAAGCCGGGCACGTCACCGAGCAGGCCCGCCGCTCCGCACAGACAGCGGCCGAGGAAGCACGCGGGCGGACCGGCAGCCCCGGACCGTGACCACCACCCCTCCACCCGACCGATCGAGATTGCAGGAGATACAGAATGATCACCCGAGAGCAGATCGACACCGTGCTGGACCACCCGGTCCATGACGCCAGGGGCGACAAGATCGGCGATGCCCGGCACGTCTTCTTCGACGACGTCACCGGCGAGCCCGAGTGGGTCAGCGTACGGACGGGCCTGTTCGGCACCAGCGAGTCCTTCGTACCCATCCACGACGCGGCCCTCGTCGAGGACCACCTCGAAGTGCCGTACGCCAAGGACCAGGTCAAGGACGCGCCCAATGTCGACGTGGACGCCGGCGGCCACCTGTCCGAACAGGAGGAGCAGCGCCTGTACCAGTACTACGGCATCGACTGGGACGCCTCGTGGCAGGACCCGGGCTCCGGCACCGGCCGGGCGACGGGCACCGCCGGCACCGTCGGCACCACCGGTTCCGCCGACGAGGCGATGACGCGCTCCGAGGAGGAGATGCACGTCGGTGTCGAACGCCGCGAGGCCGGCCGGGCGCGGCTGCGCAAGTACGTCGTCACCGAAGAGCAGCAGTACACCGTCCCCGTACGCCACGAAGAGGTCCGCGTCGAGCGCGAGCCGATCACCGACGCCAACCGGGACAGGGCGATGACCGGCCCGGACATCACCGAGGCGGAACACGACGTCACGCTCTACGAGGAGCAGCCCGTGGTGGAGACCAGGGCCGTGCCGAAGGAGCGGGTGCGCCTGACCACCGAAGAGGTCACGGAGGAGGAGACCGTCACCGGCGAGGTCCGCAAGGAACGCATCGAGACCGAGGGAACCGACGAGCACGGGGACCAGCGGCGCCGCCGCTGATCTCCACGGGGCGCCCGGGGCGCGAGGGCCGAGGCCCTCCCCCGGGCGCCCCGCGTGCGCGCCGGGGCGGGATCAGTGGAGCATCAGGTGGACGAGGGCGACGGTGCCGACCGACACGATCAGGGTGCGCAGGACCGCGGGGCTGAAGCGGCGGCCCGTCCGGGCTCCGATCAGGCCGCCGAGCGCTGATCCGGCGGCGATGAGCACGACGGCCGTCCAGTCGAAGTGGGCGAAGAACAGGAACAGCAGGGCGGCCACCGTGTTGACGACGGCCGCCAGCACGTTCTTCACGGCGTTGAGCCGCTGGAGCGTCTCGTCGAGCAGCATGCCCATCAGGGAGACGTAGATGATGCCCTGCGCGGCGGAGAAGTAGCCGCCGTAGACGCTGGCGAGCGTCAGTCCGGTGAAGAGCAGCGGGCCGCCGTCGGGGCGCACGGGACCGCCCTCGGTCCGACGGCGGCGTACCCGTTCGGCGATCCAGGGCTGGCACGCGACCAGGACGAGGGCGAGGCCCACCAGGACCGGCACGATCCGTTCGAACGCCGACGCGGGCAGAGTCAGCAGCAGCACGGCGCCCGCGAGGCCGCCCAGTACGGCACCGACGCCGAGCAGGAGGACGCGCCGACGCTGCCCGCGCAGTTCCTCGCGGTAGCCGAGGGCCGCGGTGATCGAGCCGGGCACCAGACCCAGTCCGTTCGACACCGTGGCCGTGACCGGGGGCAGGCCGGTGGCCAGCAGGACCGGGAAGGTGATCAGGGTTCCCGAGCCGACGACGGCGTTGACGGCCCCGGCACCCGTTCCGGCGGCGAGCACGGCCGCCATCTCCCACGGCGTCACGCCGCCGCTCCGCCGGGTGTGCCGTTTCCGCTGAGGTCCATGGGGTCACGCTAGAGGGTGGACTGTTCGGCGCCCGTCGAAGGGTGCCGGAGATGCGGCTCGGCCCGAGACGTACGACGGCGGCGGGACCCGGTGGGGATCCCGCCGCCGTTCACGGCTCACGTCCGGACGCGGCTCCTAGCCCCGCCGCACCCGGCGCAGGACGACGAAGCCCGCGATGACCAGCACGGCACCCGCCGCGGCCGGCCAGAGCTGGGCGCCGGTGTCGGCCAGGCCGCCCTGGCCGACCGCCTGCGGCTCGGTCCGGGCCGGGGCCGACGGGGTCGGGGCGGCGCTGGTCGCCTGACCGACGGCCTGGGACTGGCCGAGGCCGTCCCCGTCGTCGCCGTCACCGTTCTTCGAACCGCCGCCCTGCTCGGCGGCGTTGCCGCCGTCGGCGGAGGCGGTCGCCTTGACCTCCGGCTGGGCGCCACCGGGGGCCGTGGACGCGTCGCCGGGCTCCTGCTCGGGCTCCGGCTTCTGAGCCGGGGGCTTCGCGGCGTCACCCTTGCCGCCGTCGCCCTGGTCACCGGGCTTGCCGCCACCGTTGCCGTTCTGCGGGGCGTCGGGCGTCTTGGTCGGCTGCTCCTGCGGAGCCTCCGGCGACTTCGTGGGTTCCTCCTGAGGAGCCTCGGGCGTCTTGGTCGGCTGCTCCTGCGGGGCCTCCGGCGACTTCGTGGGCTCCTGGGGCTCCTCGCCCGGCGCCGGGTCCTGTCCGCCGCCCGCTCCGGCGCCGCACGTGCGGCCGTCGTTGATGCAGTCGACCATCTGCCCCATCAGATCCTCGTCGAAGATGTTGATGAAGTCACCGTGGTCCGTGCCCGGCTTGTGCAGCTGCTCCGGGAAGGAGTCCACCGCGAACAGCGGCGTCGTACGGCCGCCGTCGTTCAGGCTCGGCGCGTCGATGTCGTAGACGATGCGCTGGACCAGCTGCGGGATGGGGCGGAAGCCCGACGGGCACTTCCCGGCGGCGTCCGCGAACGCCACGTGGGTCCGGTGGTTGGCGCTGTCGATGTTGCGGCCGTCCCAGCAGCTCTGGAACTTGAAGGTGCGGACGACGTCGCTGCCCTGCGGGCACAACGGGTACTTGTCCTTCAGCTGCCGGTCCTCGAAGCCGGTGCAGCTCCAGGAGGCGTTGGCGTTGGCCGGGCCGTTGACGAACGACTTGGCGTCGCCCGTGATGATGCGCAGCAGGCGCGGCATGGCCGTGACCTTCTCACGCGGGTTGCCGACGAACGTCAGCGTGACCTGCTTCGGCGTGACGATCTCGCCGGCGTTGCCCTCGATGCCGCCGCCGGGCTTGTTGGCGTCCTGCTCCTGCGTGCCGTTCTGCAGGCGGACGACGGGCCAGTAGTAGGACGACTTGTCGCCCTGGTCGTCGCAGCTGGTCTCCGCTTTCGCGAGGTCCTCGTCGCTGGCGAAGGCGTTGTTGGCCTGGTTGCCGACGTAGTCGTGGAAGTGGTGGGCGCCGTTGGTGACACCCGGGGCGGCGATGATGTTGTCCGAGTTGAACAGGCCGTTGTCGTTCACGCCGCAACTGGTGGCGAAGGAGCCGCGGGACGCGTCGCCCTGCGGGCGGGGGTTGTTCACGTTGGGCTGGACGCTCTTGATGTCCGCGAAGTCGGCGGCGACGGGGCCGTTGCCCGCCTGTCCGCCGTTGGCGCCCTGGCCCTGGCCGTTCCCCTGTTCCTGGCCGGCCTGGCCCTGCTCCTGGCCGGGCTGCTCGCCGGCGCCGCCGTCCTGGCCTTCGCCCGGCGCGGGAGCCTGGTTGCCGTCCTGCACCGTGCAGGCGGCCAGGGCTTCCAGCCCTTCGGGGCGGTCCCCGACGCGGTCGATGGCGATCGCGATGCGTTCGAGGGTCGCACCCCGCTTCTCCTTCAGCGGATTCACGATCGCGTTGCCGGCGAAGCCGGGATCCTGCTGCATCTGCTGTGCCGATGCGCTCAGCTGCTGATACGCCTTGGCGATCTGCTCGTCCAGGAGGGCGAGTTCCTTGTCGACCTCCCCCCGGGCCTGCTCGGGGACCGAGGTCAGTTTGCTCCCCACGTCCGGGCAGTCGATCGTGGCGCCCGCGGTCCGGACCCCCGTGCCGGACCGCGTCGCGGCGGAGTCACCGCCCGAACCGCCGTCTGTGGCCGAGGCGTAGACGTTCGCGGCCATCAGGCCGCCTCCGCCCAGGATCAGTGCGAATGCGGCGAAGGTCGCGCGTCGTGGGCCGGTAGGGCGTCTTCGCGTGTTGCGTCCCAAGGGTGCTCTCCTGCGCTTGTGGCGTGCCGGGCATGAAAATCCCCTCGCCCCATACGTACGGGAGCGGCGGGGTGTTCACCCCCGTCGAAAATTTTCGGAGAACTCTCATGAAGCGCGGGGCGGCCCGGGCCCCGCCTGACGTTCCGTCCGGCGGGGATGCGCAGGTCATCGGATGTTCACGTCACTGCACAGGAAGTAGGTCTGGTCCATGTGCGAGGCCTGCCAGATCGTGTACACGATGTGCCGGCCGCTCAGTCCCGAAGTGCTCGACGGGACCTGAGCCTGGGGAGGCGCAGTACACCGTGAGACATCTCATGATCATGACAGTTCACGATCTCCCTCTTTCGATGGGGGGGGTGTGGGGGTTGCCGTGCGTTCCATCGTTCATGCTTTTCGATCATGTTTCGGAGTGGGAGCGCTCCCATTTCACACAGACTGCGCCGATGACACGAGTCGGCAATGCGCGATTGCGCCACTTCCGTGTCGCTCAGAGTCGCTCCGGTTCCTTCGTGGTGCGTCCGAGGTAGGTGGCCGCGCCCGGCTCGGACACCTCGATCTCCTCGAAGCCCATACGGGCGTAAAAGGCCCGGGCCCGGGTGTTGGCGGTCGCCATGGCGAGGTGCACGGCCGGCACCCCCCTGTCCCGGAGGGCCAGGAGAAGCGTCCGCATCAGCCCGCGTCCGTAGCCGCGGCGCTGCCAGTCGGGCAGCAGATCGATGTGCAGGTGCGCGGGATGGGCGGCCAGTTCGGGCAGCACCATCCGTTCTGGATCGTGCAACAGGCCCGCTATCACCTCGTCCGGCGTGCGGGGCGGACGCGGCGGTTCGGGGTAGCGGCCGGCGACCAGGGGAAGCCACGTGGTGCGGAAGGCTTCGGCGAAGCGCGCGGTGTCGGCCGCGCCGAGGATGTAACCGACCGCCTGCCCGTGCCCGTCGTCCAGCACGTAGGCCAGTTCCGGCTCCAGATGGACGTACGGCGCCGCGAAGGTCGCCGGGAAGATGCCCGGGTCCGCGTAGTGGGGGCGGCTGTCCTCGCCGTGATGGGCGGTGCGGATACAGATGTCGTCCAGGGCCGGGCGGTCCTCGGGGCGGTACCGGCGGATGGCGGGTGACGTGGTCATGAGGGCATCGTGCCCACAGTGGGAGCGCTCCCTCAAGCCACATCTCCGCGGTCGGCCGAGCGGTCCGGCCGGTCGCCCCGCGGGCGCCGCACGGGCCTTACGGCAACCCGCTTGGACGAGCACGGCTTAAGCGTCCCGCCCGGGGTTACCCGGCTCACATGGTGAAGCTGCATATTCCGGGACGGAAAGAACAGCACGAGACCGAGGCACCGCCTCCGGAGAGCCCGCGCCCGGGGTTCGAGGCGGAACGCCGGGAGTCCCACGAGCCGGAACGCCGGGGAACCGCTGATGGGGACCGCTCGGGAACCTTCGAGGCGGAACGCCGGGAGGACGCCGGGGCGGAGGGCCGGGGAGAAACCGCGGCGGCCGCCGACGAGCCCGGGCCGGGCCCCGAGGTGGAGCGTGCGGCGCCGGACACGCCGACCGACCTGCCCCGGAAGTCCTGGGTAGCGGTGCTGAAGGGCAGCGTGCGGGAGTTCAAGGACGACGAGCTGACCGACCGGGCGGCCGCGCTGACCTACTACGGCGTGCTGGCCCTGTTCCCCGCCCTGCTGGTGCTGGTGTCGATGCTGGGCCTCACCGGCCGGTCGACCACGGACAAGGTGACCGAGAACGTCCGCGAGCTCGTGCCCGGCTCGGCGGGTGACATCATCACCCGGGCCGTGGACCAGTTGCAGGGCAACGCCGGGATCGGCTCGCTGATGGCGATCGTCGGTCTGGTCCTGGCGTTGTGGTCGGCGTCCGGCTACGTCGGCGCGTTCATCCGCTCGGCCAACGCCGTCTACGACATGCCCGAGGGCCGGCCGGTGTGGAAGCTGCTGCCGATGCGGGTGGGCGTGACGGTCGTGCTGCTGGTACTGGCCGTCATCAGCTCGCTGATCGTGGTCTTCTCGGGCGGACTGGCCCAGCAGGCCGGAGACGCACTGGGCATCGGCGACACCGCGCTGACGGTGTGGTCGATCGCCAAGTGGCCGGTCCTGGTGCTGCTGGTCGTGCTCATGATCGCGATCCTGTACTGGGCGGCGCCGAACGCCAAGGTGAAGGGGTTCCGCTGGATCACGCCCGGCAGTCTGCTGGCGTTGCTGATCTGGATGGTCGCGTCCGCCGGCTTCGCGGTGTACGTCGCCAACTTCGCCTCGTACAACAAGACCTACGGCACGATGGCCGGTGTCATCGTCTTCCTGGTGTGGCTGTGGATCACCAACCTGGCGATCCTGCTGGGGCTGGAGTTCGACGCGGAGACGGTCCGTCAGCGGGCCATCGCCGGTGGGCATCCGCCCGAGGAGGAGCCGTACACCCAGCCGCGTGACACCAGGGCGTGGGACGAGCAGGACCGCCGCCGGCTGGAACAGACCTGACCCTCCCGCCGGTTCAGCCCGAGAGTCCGGCGGCGACCGTCGCGCCCAGTTCCCAGCACCGTTCGAGGTCGCCCTTGTCCGGCTCACCGGTCACGGTCACGGCCTCGGCGGTGCGACGCCAGCCGAGGCCGGTCGTGACCGACTCGATCCCGCGCACCGCTCCGGTGACGTCGTTGCCGCCGTGCACCCAGTAACCGAAGGGTCGGCCGCGGGTGGCGTCCAGGCACGGGTAGTAGACCTGGTCGAAGAAGTGCTTGAGGGCGCCGGACATGTAGCCGAGGTTCGCGGGGGTGCCGAGGAGGAAGCCGTCGGCGGCGAGGACGTCGGAAGCGGTGGCGGACAGCGCGGGCACGCGGACGACCCGGACGTCCTCGATCTCGGGGTCGGTCGCCCCGGAGAGAACGGCTTCGAACATCGCCTGGCAGTGGGGCGAGGGCGTGTGATGGACGATCAGCAAGGTGGCCACGGCACCTGACCTTGCCGTGCCGGCCCCCGCCACCGCAAGCGGCGACGGGGGCCGGGTGTCGCGCAAGCAGCCGCTGTCGTTCAGCGCTTGCCGCGACGGCGGATCAGCAGGCAGGCCACGAGCACGGCACCGGCGCCGGCCAGCAGGGCGGCCCGGTGGTCGCGCACCTGCTCCGGTGCCTTGTCCTGCCAGACCTGCTCGGCCTGCGCGGCCTTCTCCTTCGCGCCCTGAGCGGCGGCGGCGCCCTTCTGCTTCACCGGCTCGGGCAGCTTCTCCTCCACGGTGTGGGCCAGGTGCGCGGCCTTGGCCCTGGCCTGCCCGCCCCATTCCTCGGCCTTGACGCCGGCCTGTTCCCTGACCGCGGCGGCCTTCTCACGGGCTCGGGTCTTGACGTCGGCCCGGTCCGCCAGTGCCTGGACGGTGTCGCCGAGTTCGTGGCGGGTGTGCTCGACCTGCTCGCGGAGCTCCTCCTGGCTGCGGGCGGTCGGCTCGTCGTGCGGAGGCTGGGTCATCGCTGTGCACTCTCCTTGATCTCGGCCACGTCGGCCTTCACGTTGTCGATGGTCTGCTGCGGGGCGGGTGGGGTGGCGCCGCGCACCTGCTTGCGGCCGGCCAGCGCCGTCAGGCCCGTGGCGACGGCCAGCACGCCGGTGACGATCAGCGCCGCCGCCCATACCGGCAGCGGCACGGCCAGGGCGGCGATCACCGTGGCCACCAGCGCCTGAAGGGTGACGAAGCCGAGTACGCCGGCGCCGCCGAACAGGCCGCCGCCCTTCCCGAAACGTTTGCCCTTCTCGGTCATCTCCGCCCGCGCGAGGCGCATCTCGCCGCGCACCAGGTCGGTCAGTTGCTCGGTGGCACGCTGCACCAGCTCGCCCACCGGCTCGTCCCCGGCCGCGCTCCCCGTGCGGGGAGCGGCGGAGGCCGTGCGGTGCGTGTCCGTCATGGCGATCACCTCCTGTTCCGTGGTTGCGGGCCGGGTACCCCGCGAGAGGCGGAAAGGACACCCGGTCGGACAACTTCTGATGACGATGAGTGAGCGGCGCGAGATCTGGTACCCGTCCGCCGCTCAGAGACGAGAAAGGGAGGTACCGCCTTGTCGCAGGTAGAGGAATCCATCGAGGTCCGCGTGCCGGTGCACACCGCGTACAACCAGTGGACGCAGTTCGAGTCCTTCCCCGAGTTCATGGACGGCGTCGAGCGCATCGAGCAGCGCACCGACACCCTCACGCACTGGGTCACGAAGGTCGGCGGACAGGCGCGGGAGTTCGACGCGGAGATCACCGAGCAGGTCCCGGACGAGCGCGTCGCCTGGACCACCGTGGGCGGCGAGGCACGGCAGGCCGGTGTGGTGACCTTCCACCGCATCCAGGACGACACGACCAAGGTCATGTTGCAGATGGACTTCGATCCCAGCGGCATGGCCGAGACCGTGGGCGACAAGCTCGGCTTCGTGAAGCGGCAGGTCTCCGGCGATCTGCGGCGCTTCAAGGAGTTCATGGAGGCCCGCGGGGCGGAGACGGGCGCCTGGCGCGGCCAGGTCTGACCGGTCGTGCGGAAGGCCGCCACCACAACACGTGGTGGCGGCCTTCCGCTGTGCTCATCCCCTACGACGCCACCGGGGCGGCGATGCCGCTCCGGAAGAGCTGGCGTGTCTGCCGGCTCAGATCGCCCAGGCGCAGGGCGAGCCGTGTCGCGGCGTCGTAGAGGGCGTGGACCGCTTGGAGGCGCTCCAGCCGGGGAGCGAGGGCCGACAGGGCGATGGCCAGGGCCACGCCGGCCCAGGCCACCGGCCCGAGCGGGGTGCAGCCGAAGAAGTGGCTGACGCCGGGTGTCTGGACGAGGACGGCGAGGACGGCGGCCGAGCCGAGGGCCGTGACCCAGACCAGCGTGCTGTGGCGCCGTCCGGAGAGGGTCTGCACGAGCTGCGCGCCGACCACACCGCACAGGGCCATGGTGGTGGACCGGCGTTCGGTGCCGGGGGTGAGGCGGCCGATGAGGTACGCCGCGACCGCGCCGAAGCAGGTGGTGATGCCGCGGCGGCGGATGGAACGCAGCAGGGGCGCGCCCAGGACGTCGAGGCCCATCGGGCCGGTCGCGGCGTGCTCGGCGGTCGAGGGGTCGCTGCTGGGTGTGACCGCCACGGCCATGGCCGGGAACATGTCGGTGAGCAGGTTGACCAGCAGCAGTTGACGGGTCGACAGGGGCGAGGCGCCGGCGAGCAGGGTGCCGAGGACACTGAAGCCGACCTCTCCGGCGTTGCCGCCGATGAGGATGCTCACCGCGTCGGCCACGCTGCGCCACAGCGCGCGGCCCTCGGCGACCGCGTCCACGAGGACGGACAGGTCGCCGGTGGTGAGCACGAGGTCGGCGGCGTTGCGGGCGGCGGCGGAGCCGCGGGCCTCGACGCCGACCCCTACGTCCGCGGCGCGGATGGCGGCGGCGTCGTTGGCGCCGTCGCCGGCCATCGCCACGACCCGCCCGGCCTGTTGCAGGGCCTCCACAACGTGCAGCTTCTGCTCGGGTGCGACCCTGGCGATGACGCCCGCGCCGCGCAGGACCCGGACGCGTTCGCGGCGCTCCATGGCGACGAGTTCGTCACCGGTCACGGCTTCGGTCTCCTCCGGCCAGCCCAGTTGCAGGGCGATGGCGCGGGCGGTCTCCGGGTGGTCGCCGGTGAGCATGACGGGCAGGATGCCGGAGCGGCGCAGTTCCGCGAGCAGGGCGTGCGAGGTGTCGCGCGGGACGTCGGCGAGAGCCACGAAGCCGCTGAACTCCAGGTCGCCGAGGGGCAGGTCGAGTTCGGCCTCGGCGTCGTCGGCCCGGCAGGCGCGGCGGGCGACGGCGAGGACGCGCAGTCCCTGGCCGGCCAGTTCGTGGGCGGTGTCCCAGGCGTGGGCGGGCAGGTCCCGGCAGGCGGGCAGGATCGTCTCGGGGGCTCCCTTGACGACGAGGAGTTCGCCCCCGTCCGGGTCGCCGTCGCGCCCGATCGCGGCGGCGTATCCCCGGCGGGTCTCGAAGGGCAGCTCGCCCGTTGCCTCCCAGCCCTCGTCGGGCGGGGCGACGTCGAGGACGGCCTCGTCGGTGGCGTGCGCGACCCGGCGGCCCTCCCCCGTCTCCTCCTGGGGGCAGGCGCGTGCGGCCAGGCGGACGACCGGTGCGGCCTGTCCGTCGTCGGTGGCCAGGACGGTGCCGTCGGCGGTGGCGACGCGAACCAGGCGCAGTCTGTTCTCGGTGAGGGTGCCGGTCTTGTCGAAGCAGACGGTGTCGACCCGGCCGAGCGCCTCCAGGGTGCGCGGGGTGCGGACCAGGACACCGCGGCGGGACAGCCGGCGGGCCGCCGCCATCTGCGCGACGGTGGCGACGAGCGGCAGTCCTTCGGGCACGGCGGCGACGGCGACCGCGACTCCGCCGCTGACGGCCCGCCGGACGGGGCTGCCGCGCAGCAGGGACAGCGCGGTCACGGCAGCGCCGCCGGTGAAGGTCACCGGCAGGGCCTTGCGGGTCAGCTCCTGGAGCCGGGCCTGGACTCCGGCGGGCGGCGGGGTACGGGCGGCGAGGGTGACGGCCCGGCCCGCCTCGGTGCGGTCGCCGGTGTCCACGACGAGGGCGGTGGCCCGTCCGGCCACGACGGTGGTGCCCTCGAAGGCCATGCAGGTGCGCTGTGCCACGGGCAGGCCGGGTGTGGCCTCGACCGTCTTGGTCACCGGCAGGGACTCGCCGGTGAGCGCCGACTCGTCGACCTCCAGACCGTCGACCTCCAGCAGCCGGGCGTCGGCGGGTACGACGTCGCCGGCGCCGAGGCTGATCTCGTCGCCGGGCCGCAGCCGGGCGGCGTCGACGGTGACCGTGCGGTTGCGGCTGTCCTGCTTGCGGGCCTTGGGCTGCTGCCGGGCGGCGAGCCGGGCCAGGGCCTGTTCGGCGCGCAGCCGCTGGAGGCCGCCGGTCACGGCGTTGAGGTCCATGGCGCCGACGACGAGCAGCGCGTCGACGACCGAGCCGAGCAGAGCGGAGGCGACGGCGCCCGTGGCGAGAACGGGGGTCAGCGGGTCGTCCAGTTCACGGCGTACGGCGCCGGCCGCCTGCCAGGTCCAGCGGGCGGGAGTGGCCGCGGGATGCCGGGACACGCGTGCGGCCTGCTGCCGTGAGCGGGCGGCGAGCAGGGCTAGTCCGCGGGGCTCTCCGTCATGGTCGTCGCGCCGCAGCCGGTCGCGGGCCTCGTGGGGTTCCAGGGCGTGCCAGGGGATGTGCAGGCGTGGCTCCGGCGGGGTGGCCCGGGCGACGCGGACGGCTTCGAGCCAGCCGGTGATCAGGGCGTTGGCGGCGGCGATGTTGACGGGGGCGTGCCGGGTGAGGGGAAACAGGAGGTGCAGGCCGGGAGGCTGACCGCCGCGCGCGACCAGGAGTCCGGAGAGGGCTGCCCCGGCGCGCGCGAGGGTCTGTGACCGCCGTCCGACGCGCCGTGCCGCGGGAATCGCCGTGAGCAGCCGCCAGACGTCGGCGAGGCCGCCGGGGACCAGCGCGTCGACGCCCCAGGAGACGGCGCCCCCACCGTCGGTGAGGGCGACGGCCACGTCGCCGGCGGGCAGCCCGGCCGCGACGTGCCCGTCCCCTGACGCGTCCAGGCGGGCGACCGTCACGACGACGTGCCCCTGGTCCTGAAGGCCCCGTACGACGTCCCCGAACGGAACGCCGCTCGGGGCGACCTCGTCGGCGAGCCGGGTGATGTCCTTCAGGTCGGAGCCCCCCGCGATCACGACGTGCAGTCCTGCCCGGCGGGCGGCGTCCAGGACGGCCTCGGCGAACGGGTGGACCGGGTCGTCGGGGAGGCCGTCGCCGGTGTCGTCCTGGCTCAGGCTGCGCAGGGCGTCGGCGTGCAGGACGAGGGCGTCGGCGATCTCCAGCTGCCGCAGCCGCTCCCCGTCGCGCAGGAGGATCCCGGCGCGCGCGAGGAAGGTGCCGAGGGTCGCGCCGAAGGCGGCTGGTCCGTACCGGGCCGCCTTCGGGGATCCGGCGAGGACCGCTTCGGCGGCGTCGTTCGCGCTGTGGGTGACGAGGAGGGTGGCGGCGGCGCCGGCGAGGCTGCCGGTGCTGGCGTGGGAGGCGTACTCCGCGGCGGGGGTGACCTTGAGCGGTGGCCGGGCGTCCGTGGGACCGGGCAGGCTGGTGCGCGTGTGGTGGCAGACGTCGTCGTGCAGCGCCTCGAAGGCCGCGGCCCTGGCCACCGCCTCCGTGAGCTGGTTGCCGCGCAGGATGCCGTCGAGCACGAGCGCCAGCGGGGTCTGGCCGATGCCGTGGGCGGCGGCGTTGCCGGCGGCCAGGGCGAGTTCCATGCCGGACGTGCCGAACCGCTGCCGGAGCAGGGCCCGGAAGCGGGGGTTCTCGCGCAGCAGCGTGACGGTGGCGGTGATGATGCGCGAGGTGGGCGGGATCCGCAGGGACCGGCCGGCCAGGGCGCCGGCCGCGCCGGCGGCGTCCAGCAGGATCGCGGCCGCGGTGACGCGCACCTCGGCGGGGTCGCCGGGGTGGCTGGTGTCCCGGAGGTTCGGGTCGGCGCCCTGGTCCAGGCCGAGGCGGGTGGCGAGTGCGGTGGCCCGCTCGGCGACGCGGTCGGTGGCGGCGTCCTCGGCCACGGTGACCACGAGGCGGGACAGCCCTCCGTCCCAGTACGCCGTGAGCACGTCCGGGTGCTCGACCAGTTCCTCGGCGAGCTTGCGGGCAATGGCTTCGACCTCGCCGTCGGGGTGCCGCAGGGCGAGGTGAAGGCGCTGTCCGGCCTTCCAGTGCTGCCCGCCGGTCAGGGCGTTGCGGGCGACGTTGCGGACGCGGCGGGTGGTGTCGTAGACGGACGTCACCGACTGGGCGGTGCTGCGGGCGGCGCCTGCGGCGGCACCGGCCACGGCCCCGACGAGCGGGGTGACGTCGAAGCGTGTGAGCATTCGCTGCTGTCCCGACTCAGCCGGTGGGGCGGCTGTCGTGTGTCTGCCCGTGGGGCTGCTCCTCGCCGTGGTGCGCGGTGGCCTCGGCCACCTGCTTCAGCGCGGAGGCGGTGGCGGTGTCGCCGACCTTGGCGGGCTGTTCGTGGACGTGCTGTTCCGGCTGGTCGTGCCGGTAGCGGGAGGCGGCGAGTCTGCCGCCCGGTCCGTACGCGGAGGTGTCCTCGTCGTCCCGGCCGGACGGGGCGGAGCGGCGGTCCCCGCTCTCGCCGGACGGTGTTCCGCCGTTCGGGGACGCGCCGTCGGGCCGCTGCCCGGGGCGCGGCTGGGTGAACCAGGCGACGGCGGCACCGGTCACCGCCACCGGCCACTCCACCAGTCCGGCCACGCCGAGCACTCCGGCGCCGGCGTAGACGGCCATGCGGCGGCCGCGCGGCGAGACCGCGCCGATCGTGTCCAGCGCATCCGTGGCCACCTTGCCCACCTGCTCCGCACCCGGCAGGTGCCTGAGGCCCGAGGCCATGGCCCGCAAGGGCTGCGGAAGATCGGACGAACGTGATGTCTCCTGGTTCATGTCGACCTCCACGAGCGCGTTGTCCAGCGGCGTCATCCGGTTTCCCAGCTCTTTGCCCCATATTCCGCTTTTGTCGTGGTATGCGCTTGTCTTGTTCGGCCGGGTGTCAGAGGACCGTCTCACCGTCGTGGATCCCGCCCATGCAGCGCTTGGTGTACGACGGCGACCCTTCGCCCACCGCGGAGATGACGATCATGCCGCCACCGGCGATGCACTGGCTCGCGGTGACGTCCGCCGGGAGGGCGGCGGCAGTCGCCGGCACGGCGAGCGCGGTGGCGGCCAGGGCGGCGAGCAGGGCGTGCGACAACGTGCGCATCGGGGCTCCCTCAGGGATGGACGGCCGGACGGTCCGGCCCGTCCCAGGCTGGGCAGGGGGCGAGCCGGCCGCCACTCGGGAAGGGGAAGGGCCCGCGGCCCGGCCCGGGGCCCGGGAGCGGCGGCGCCGGGGTGAACTGGCCCCGCGGGGAGGGGAGATCGCGCTGGATCCGGGGCCCTCGTAAGCCGTCCGTGTCGGGCCGGGAGCGCCGGGTACTCAGTGCAGGCAAACAGGCCGTCTCGGGTCCGGACCCCGCACGGGAGCGGAGGGTCCGGTTCGGTGAAGGAGTGGTCATGACGCAGAACGGTGATGACGCGACGCTCGTCCGGCGACCGGGGATCCCCGACCTCCGGATGGCTCCGGAAGGAGCTGAGCCCGCGCCACCACAGGACCCGCAGGCGGACCAGCCGCCGCAGGAGCTGCCCCTGGACCGCAACCAGGCGATCCTGGAGGCGGCCAAGCAGGTCGGCGCCCTGCTGAAGCGCAAGGGGCACCTGTTCGCCCTGGCCGGGAGCGTGGCCGCGTACGCGCACGGCGGCGAGAAGAACATGCAGCACGACGTCGACTTCGCGATCCGCCCCGAGGACGCGGAAGCGGTGGCGGCCACGCTCCGCGAAGCGGGGCTGACGGTCTACACACCGCCGGAGGACTGGCTGATCAAGGCCACGTGTTTCGGGCAGCCGGTCGACATCATCTTCGAGTTGGCGCACCGGCCGGTGGGCGCGGACATGCTGGAGCGGGCCGAGGAGCTGTCGGTCGACTCGGTGCGCATGCCCGTGCTGGCCCCGACCGATCTGCTGTGGAGCCTGACCGCCGCGTTCTCCGAGCACCACTGCGATTTCGGGGCGGCCCTGCCCATCGCGCGTGCGCTGCGGGAGAAGGTCGACTGGGAACAGGTGCGGCGCGAGTGCGGGGACGAGCCCATGCCCGCGGCGTTCTTCTTCCTCCTGGAGCGCCTGAACGTCATCTGAAGGAGCACCCACATGAGCACCCTCGGTTCACAGGACGCGGGCGGCGGGCCGCCCGCGGAGAACCTGGAGTACCGCATCGCCCACCTCCAGGACCGCCTCGCCTCCGGCGAACTCGGTGAACTGGGCGTACGTGTCGAGGCCCGCGGCCGGACGGTGCTGCTGACCGGCACCGTGCCCTCGGCGCCCTGCCGCGAGGAGATCGTGCGCACCGTCGAGGAGGAGCTCGCCGGCTTCCCCGTGCACAGCGACCTCGTGGTCACCGAGGCGTCCTCCCCCGACCACGCGGAGGAGCTCTCATGATCCGCATCGCAGCCGTCGGAGACATCCACATGGGGCCCGAGAGCCAGGGGGTACTGCGCCCCGCCTTCGAGACCCTGCACGAGTGCGCCGACCTGCTGCTGCTGGCCGGGGACCTCACCCGGCACGGCACGCCCGAGGAGATGCGGGTGGTGGCCCGGGAGGTCCAGGACCTCGCCGTTCCGGTCGTCGCCGTCCTGGGCAACCACGACCACCACGACGACCGCCCGGACGAGGTCTCGGCCATCCTCCGCGACGCCGGCACGCAGGTGCTGGAGGGGCAGGGGACGGTCGTGGAGAGCGGCGGGGCGCGAATCGGCGTCGCCGGGACCAAGGGGTTCGGCGGCGGGTTCGTCGGCCGGTGCGCCGGGGAGTTCGGCGAGCCGGTCATGAAGGAGTTCGTCCGGTACTCCCGGCGCAGCGCCGACGGGCTGCGGGCCGCTCTGGAGCAACTGGGCGAGGACGGCTGTGACGCGCGGATCGCACTGACCCACTACTCCCCCGTCGCGGACACCCTGGCCGGCGAACCGCTGGAGATCTACCCGTTCCTGGGCAGCTATCTGCTGGCCGAGGCGATCGACACCGCCGGTGCCGACCTCGCGGTCCACGGGCACGCGCACGCCGGTACGGAGCACGGCATGACGAGCGGCGGTGTGCGGGTGCGCAACGTCGCCCAGCCGGTCATCGGACGGGCCTTCCACGTTTACCACCTGCCGGTCCGGGAGCCCGCCGCGACCGGTGCCGCCGCACAACAGGCCCGCTGAGCGGGCACCTTCCCCCTCCCCCCTTCCGCCGCCGGCCTTCGCCGGCGGCGGTTTCTGTTGCCCGCCGTCCGGCGCACCGCACCGTCCGGGTACCGCCTGTGGTGTGAACCCCCCGCCTGTGGTGTGAACCCCCCGCACGTCGCGCCCGTTTCAGGCATTTTGTCTGCTTAGCATGCGAACTCCGCGCTCCGCACGTCGGCGATGTCCCCACGCGTCCACTCGGGGCGCACGTGCCCCGTACGAGAGGACATCAGATGGCGCTGACGGGCCGTCAAAAACCACCCTCCGAGCATGCCTTCTCCCCGCACGACGCCGTACTGCGCAGCGCGGCGCCGCACCTCGCCCGCCGTCGCTTCCTGACCGTCACCGCGGCCGCCGCGATGCTCGCCTTCAGCACCAACCGGCCGGCGCGCGGCGCCACCGCCGCCCGAGAACGCGACGCCGCCCGGATCACCGACAACCCGTTCACCCTCGGCATCGCCTCCGGGGACCCGCTGCCCGACTCGGTGCTCCTCTGGACCCGGCTCGCGCCCCAGCCCTTCGCGGAGGACGGTGGCCTCGGCCAGGAACGGGTCGCCGTCTCCTGGGAAGTGGCGCTCGACGAGTGGTTCGTCATCGTCGAGCAGGAAGGCACCGCCACGGCCCATCCCGAGTACGCGCACAGCGTGCACGTCGACGTCAAGGGCCTGCGGGCGGACAGTGAGTACTACTACCGGTTCCGGGTGGGCACCTGGATCAGCCCCGTCGGCCGCACCCGCACCGCCCCGGCCCCGGGCAGTGACACCGACAGCCTGCGGCTGGCCGCCGTCGCCTGCCAGGCCTACCAGGACGGTTTCTACACCGCCCACCGGCATCTGTCGCAGGAGGACGTCGACGTGGTCTTCTTCCTCGGCGACTACCTGTACGAGTACGCCGTGGACTCCGCCGGCGGAGCCCGCCGCTACACCGACCGCAAGCTGCCCGACGTGTTCAACCGCGAGGCGACCACCCTCGCGGACTACCGGCTGCGCTACGCGCTCTACAAGAGCGACCCGGACCTCCAGGCCGCGC
Source organism: Streptomyces sp. SID5643 (assembly GCF_009872555.1). Classification (NCBI taxonomy): domain Bacteria; kingdom Bacillati; phylum Actinomycetota; class Actinomycetes; order Kitasatosporales; family Streptomycetaceae; genus Streptomyces; species Streptomyces sp. SID5643. The sequence continues at coordinate 14,713 of NZ_WWIC01000217.1, read as the reverse complement.
ACGCCCAGCACCCGTTCGTCGTGACCTGGGACGACCACGAGACGGAGAACAACTACGCGGGCCCCTACGACGAGAAGGGCAGCGCTCCGGAGGAGTTCCTGGTCCGGCGGGCCGCGGCCTACCGGGCGTACTGGGAGAACCAGCCGCTGCGCGCCGAGCAGTTGCCGAACGGGCCCGACGCCCGGCTCTACCGGCGGCTGGCCTGGGGTTCGATCGCCCAGTTCGACATCCTCGACACCCGCCAGTACCGCTCCGACCAGGCCTACAGCGACCGGCCGCACGCACCGGGCGCCGAGTCGGACGATCCGGCCCGCACCCTCACCGGCGCCGATCAGGAGCGCTGGCTGCTGGACGGCTGGCAGAAGTCGAACGCGCTGTGGCACGTCCTGCCCCAGCAGGTGTGCTTCTCCCAGCGCAAGTTCGACCTGACCGAACCGGCCCGGGTCTCCATGGACGCGTGGGACGGCTACCGGGCCTCCCGCAGCCGTGTCATGGCGGGCGCGAAGGCCGCCGGCATCGACAACTTGATGGTCCTCACCGGTGACGTCCACGTCGGATACGCCTTCGACATCAAGGAGAACTTCGACGACCCGGCCTCCAAGACGGTCGGCACGGAGTTCACCTGCACCTCCGTCGCCAGCGGCGGCAACGGCACCGCGAAGCCGGCCGAGTGGGACACGTACATGAAGGCCAACCCCCACATGAAGTACTTCGACGGCCGGCGCGGCTACGTCCGGGTCGAGATGGGCCGCGAGAACGCCCAGGTGGACTTCCGGACCGTCCCGGCCATCACGACGCCCGGCGGGGGCATCTCGACGACCGCGTCCTTCGTGACCGAGGCGGGTTCGCCCGGCCTGAAGTCCGTGTGAGGCACCGGCCCGTACTGCACATGGCGCCGTTCCCCGCACCAAAGCGCGAAACGGCGCGGCCCGGGGTATCGCACCGGCCCGTTCCGGCAAGGCCTGTGCGGGAGCTCACCAAGATCGACACCCCTCTGATCGACACCCCTCATCGAACGCTCAGATCGAAGGAGACGCATCGCATGGTCCACAGACATGCCGTGACCGGTCGCCGGGTGGCGCTGACCGCGCTCGGCGCGCTCGTCGCCACCGGGATCCCCGCCGCCGTGGCGGCCGAGCCGACGCCCGCGGCGGGCCCCCTGCCCAGCGCCGCCCAGACCCTCGGCGCCGACCGGCCGTCGGCCCCGGTGCTGCGCGCCATGGAGCGCGACCTCGGGCTGACCCCCGCCCAGGCGTCCCGGCGCCTGGTCAACGAGGCGGAGGCGGGCACCCGGGCGGGGCGGCTGCGCAACGCCCTGGGCGAGCGTTTCGCGGGGGCCTGGCTGCGCGGCACGACCTCGCAGGAGCTCGTGGTGGCGACCACGGACGCCGCGGACGTGCCGGCCATCAAGGCGCAGGGCGCGAAGGCGAGCGTCGTGAAGAAGACGCTGCGCGACCTGAGGACCGCCAAGGAGAAGCTGGACGCGGCGGCCGCCCGGGTCGGCACCCTCGACACGCCGCTGTGGTACGTCGACATCCCGGGCAACCGGGTCGTGGTGGAGGCCGGGAGCAAGGCCGCCGCGGCGGGGTTCGTCAAGGCCGCGGGTCTCGACGCCAAGAGTGTGGGCGTGAAGGTCACGGCGAACCGGCCGCGGCTCATGGAGGACCTGACCGGCGGGGACGCCTACTACATCGACGGCACCGCCCGCTGCTCCATCGGGTTCTCCGTCACCAAGGGCGAGCAGGAGGGCTTCGCCTCGGCGGGCCACTGCGGCAAGCAGGGCGCCAAGACCACCGGGCACAACAAGGCGGACCAGGGCACCTTCCAGGCCTCCACGTTCCCCGGCAAGGACATGTCGTGGGTGGCCGTCACCGACCCGTGGAAGGCCACGCCGAACGTGAAGGGCGAGGGCGGGCAGACGGTGCAGGTCACCGGCTCGGTCCAGGCGCTGGTCGGGGCGGCCGTCTGCCGCTCGGGCTCCACCACGGGGTGGCACTGCGGCAAGGTCGAGCAGCACGACACCAGTGTCAGCTACGCCGAGGGCCGGGTGGACGGGCTGACCCAGACGACGGTGTGCGCCGAGCCGGGCGACTCGGGCGGGCCGTATGTCTCGGGCGTCCAGGCGCAGGGCGTGACGTCCGGGGGCAGCGGCGACTGCAAGACCGGCGGCACCACGTTCTACCAGCCGCTCAACCCGCTGCTCAGTGAGTTCGGCCTCACCCTGAAGACCGCCGAGGCCGAGTCCCCGGAGCCGCAGGGCAATGCGGCCCCGACGTGGGCCGCGGGCCGCGTGTACGAGGCGGGCGTCACGGTGACGCACGCGGGTGTGCGCTACCAGTGCCTGCAGACGCACCAGGCCCAGGGCCCCTGGGTTCCCGCCCACACCCCCGCGCTGTGGCAGCGGGTGTGACGAGGGGTCAGGGCTGCCCGGCGCCGGCGCGGCACGTGCCGTCGGCGCCGGGCGGGTCCGGCCGGTCCTCCGCGAGCAGGGCGTACGCGGTGGCGACAAAGGGGTCCTGGGCGCGGAAGCGGCGGGTGCAGACGGCCGCGAGTGCCGTGCCGGTGTCGGGGCGGAAGCCCAGGAACGCCTGCTGGCCGAGGGTGGCGCCGCTGTGGAAGAACATCGGTCCGCCGTCGGTGGGGTGACGGAACCAGGCGATGGTGTGCACGTGGCGGTGTGTCAGGCCCCGGCGGAGCACGGGAAGGCGCACCGCGCGCAGGGCGGGGGCGAGTTCCGGTGGCGCGTCGCCGGGCCGCAGCTGGGCCTCCAGGAAGGCGAGCAGGTCGTACGGCGTGGCCCGTACGGCGCCGGCCGCCTGGAAACCGCCGGCGTCGAAGGGCGGCACGGGTGTCTCGCCGTCCTTGCCGTGCCCGGCGGCGTCGAGCCCGGAGCCGTCCGCGTGCAGGGTCGTGCCGTCGAGGCCGAGCGGGCGCAGCACCTGGCCGGTGAGGAGGTCCTCCCACGGGGTGCCGGTCGCGGCGGCCAGGGCGTGCCCGAGGACGGCGACGCCGAAGTTGGAGTAGCGCCAGCGGGTGCCCGGGCGGTGCCGTTGCCGGTGGCGCAGGTAGGCGTCGACGACCCGGTCGGCCGGGAAGCGGGCGTAGGGGTTGGTGTTCCAGGCGGGCAGCCCCCGGCGGAGGAACCCGGCGGGGAGGGCGGGCAGTCCGGAGGTGTGGGTGATCAGGTGGGCGAGCGTCACCGGGGTCGCTCCGACGGGCCGCCCGTCGTCCAGGAGCGCGGTGGCCGGTTCGCCTCCGGAGAGCACGCCGGCGTCGGTGAGCCGGGCCAGGAGCAGGCCCGTGAACGTCTTGCTCGCGGAGCCGATCTCGTAGCGCAGGTCCTCGCGGGGCAGCGGCGGGGGCGGGGCGGTGCCGCCGCTCACGATGGTGCGGTGGCCGCCGCGCGAGAGGGCGAAGACGACGTCGGGGGCGTCCGACGCGGTGACGGCGTCCGCGAGCAGCCGGTCGTCCGGGGCGAGGTCGGCCCGTGGGACGGCCGCGGTCCGGTTCGGGTCCTCGGCGTCGAGCAGTCCGGGTTCGGCCGGCCACGGTGGCAGCGAACGGGTCGTCATGACGCGTGCGCCAGGCCGGACAGGGCACGTGAGGTGGCCAGGACCGAGGCGAAGGCGGCCACCAGGGTCGGGTGGTAGACGATGTCGAACACCTCGTCGGGCGTGCCCTCGGGCATCCTGCGGATCGCGGGCATCGCCCCGTCCGGCTGCTGCGCGGCGGCGAAGGCCTGCCAGGCCCGTTCGTCCAGGGTGGGCCGGGGCAGGCAGGCGTCGACGACGAGGAGTTCGCCGAGCAGGTCCCAGCGCTCCAGGTCCAGCCAGTCGTCGATCCACACCGGCAGCCAGGTCGCGAGGTAGTCGGCGATGCCGGGCGGCAGGCCGTCCGGGTCCTCGCCCCAGTCGGTGAGGTGGAAGACGGTGTGGGTGACGTCGTAGGCGATGTGGCCCTCGACGGTCCAGGGTTCCGGGGTCCGGGCCAGCCAGGTCGCGCCCACGAGGTCGGCCTCGGGCGGGCGGGGGGTGAGGCCGTAGCGGCGCTGGAAGGCGGAGAGGCCCAGCCGCCGGGTCGGGGTCGTCTCGAACGCGACCCAGCTGTCGAGCCGGTGGTTCAGTACGGCGGCCCGTTCGACGTCGGGCTGGCTGTAGCCCAGCTCCCTGAAGGGGAGGTACACCTCGAACGGGATGGGGGAGATCGGCTCGGTCCGCTGTCCGCGGACCAGCATCGTGCCGCCGTCGAGGGTCTCGCGCCAGGCGTGGTCGAGCAGCCGGCGTGCGAGCTGGGCCTGGCGCGAGCCGGCCACTCCCTCGCGGAACAGCACCTTGCAGATCAGTGCCAGTTCACCGACGGGCTTGAAGCGCTCCAGGAAGCCGACTTCGGGGTCCACGTCGGGTTCCAGGCGGAATCCGTCCCGGTGGGCCCACAGCCATTCGATGGCGCCCACTCCGACGGTGTGGATCAGGCGGGTGTCGGTCATACCGGTGCTCCTTGTCCGGCGGTGAGAGCCGCCGCGAAGGCCGCCATGAGGGTGGAGTGGTAGTGGTGTGCGAAGTACCGGCCCGGGTCACCCTCGTCCCCCTCCTCGGGGAGTGCGCCGGACGCGTCCTGGGCCGCCGCGATCCGCTGCCAGGCGTCGTCCGGTACGGCGTCGCCGGGCAGGCCGGGCACGCTCGCGGCCACGGCGAGCAGTTCGCAGCACAGGTCCCACATCCGCGCGTCCAGGCAGGTGTCGAGCCAGGGCGGCAGCCAGTCGGCGAGGTAGGCGGTGAGGTCGGACGGCACTCCCCCGGGGGCGCGTCCCCAGTCGGTGAGGTGGAAGACGACGTGGGTGAGCGCGTATCCGGCGGACCGCTCGAAGGTCCAGGGTTCCGGGAGGCCGCCCAGCCAGGTGCGGCGCAGCGCCCGCTCCACGGGCTCGTCCCGGTGCGTGCCGCTCCGTTCCTCGGCCTTGAGGACGCCCAGGCGGCGGGTCGGTTCCTGCTCGGTGAGCTGCCAGCCGCGGGTCCGGGCCACGGTGGCGGTGGCGGCTTCGTAAGCGGGGTGCCGGTATCCGGCCGCGGCCAGGGCGGCGTAGACCTCCAGCGGGTAGGTGGCGAAGGGTTCCAGTCGTTGCAGCAGGAGGAACAGCTCGCCGTCGCCGGTCTGCCGCCATGCGAAGGCCAGCAGGTCGGCCGCGCAGGTGTGCAGGGGGTCGGTCGGGGGCGTGCGGCGGGTGACGCTCGCGCAGACCTGGGCCAGTTCGCCGAGCGGCTTCCAGCTGCTGTTGACCTGTCCGTCGGCGGCCAGCGCGTCCTCGCCGAGGGCGAAGTCCGCGCGGTGCGCGGACGCCCAGGCGAGCGCGGTCCGCGCCACCCGCCGGATCTCCGGGGCCTGTGCCGTCGTCACACCATCGCTCCGGTGCGCAGGCGGCGGGCGGCTGTCACCTGGAGTGCGACGAGCGGGTCGTGACCGCCCATCAGTTCCACGAAATCCAGGCCCGGTTCGAGACCGAGCGTCTCGGGGACGCCGTGCAGCAGGGTGAGCCAGCGGCCGGCACCGGCGGCCTGCCGCCAGTCCCTGCGGCGCACCGCACGCACGAATCCGCGGGCGACGTCCACGGGGCGGCCCTGCGCCACGCGGGAGACGGCGCAGTCCTCGCCGGGCAGGGCGAGGGGGGCCAGCACGGCCAGTTGGTGGGTCAGGACCTGCCAGCTCGCGCCGTCGAGCCACTCGGCGCCGGGCTCGGTGCCGTCGGTGTGGGCGGCGGCGGACGGCGGGTCGAGCGTGCGCAGGGTGCGCCCCATGGCCCAGTGGCTCCACAGCACGGTGGGTGCCGCGTCGGGGCGGGGCGGGAAGGACTCCGCGGACTTGCGGAACACGGCGAGTTCGTCCGGGTCGGGCGGGGTGCCCAGCAGGACGGCCGGCAGCAACGCGTCGGCTCCCAGCACACGGACGGCCGCGAGGGCGAGGCCTCCCTCCTCCACGTCGACCGGCCCGGGGGCGGCCGCTCGCGCGTGGTCTCCGCCCCGGAGGGCGGAGACCACACTGGAGGCGAGGTCCTGCACCGCGCCCTGCAAGAGGGTCGAAGTGCCAGACTGCTCCATTGACTACTCCCGTCGATCACTAGCCCTTCTTCGGGCGCGGGGTCGGCGGCGACAGCAGCAGCTTGGTTGCCCCGGAGGACAGTGCCAGTGCTGCGCACTCACGGCTGTCGCGGTAGACCCCGTCGAGTTCGGTCGGGTCGAGTGCCGCCTCGATGTCGACACTCGGGATGCCGGTCAGTTCCTCGATGACCTTTTCCTTGGAAGGCATAGCACCATCTCCCTGAGCTGAAGCGAGTACCTTCACCTTCCGGATCTCCGGAATCGGACAAAGCATGCCAACTTTCTCAGAATTCACTTAAATAACATCTTCAACATCTCAGCCCCGAGGGACCGCCCCGCGTGCCACGACGCGCAGCGTGCGGACCGCCGAGTCGGCCGCGTCCGGGATGAGGACGCCGTGCTCGGCACCGCTGCGCAGGTAGTCCAGGACCTCGTCGGTGATGACCTCACCCGGCGCCACCACGGGGACCCCCGGCGGATAGGGGCTGATCATCTCCGCGGAGACCCGGCCCGCCGCCCGCCCGGCCGGCACGTGCTCGACCGGGGCGAAGAACGCCGCGCGGGGCAGCATGGCCTGCTCCAGTTCCAGTGCCGACGGCTCGGGAAGCCGGACCGGCGGACGCCGCTCGACGGAGTCCGCGTGCTCGACGAGCGCCCGCAGGGCGTCCAGCAGGACCTCCTCGGTCTCGTCGTCGTCCGCGCAGGTGACCGACGCGCTGATGCGGCAGCTGTCCGAACCGCCGACGTCCACGTGCCGGTGGTCGCGCAGCCACTCCACCGCCTGCATGCCGCTCATCCCGAGCTCGCGGACGTCGATCACGATCTTGAGCGGGTCGAGGTCGGCGGCGAGCCCCTCCGCCACGATCTCCCGGCCCATGGGCCGCAGTCCCGGCAGCTCGGCGGCCGCCGCCCGGATGCGGTGGGCACGGCGGATGGCCGCGTCCAGCAGCTCGTGTCCCTGCTCGACCATCTGCCGGCGCCAGCCGTCGAGCGTGGCGTGGACGAGGGAGGAGGCGCTGGTCGTACCGAGCAGGTCCTCCCGCTGGGCGAGGACCTCGGGCGCCACACGGTCGTACTGGAGGTGGAAGACCGAGCTCTGCTCCACCGCACCGCCCATCTTGTGCACGCTGGTGACCACCAGGTCGGCCTCGGCGTCCATGCCCCAGGCGGGCAGCTCGGGGTGGAACGGCAGGTGGGCGCCCCAGGCCTCGTCCACGATGACGGGCATGTCGTAGGCGTGGCACGCCCGGGCCACTCCCGCGATGTCGGCGCAGGAGCCCCAGTCGGTGGGCGTGATGAGCAGCATGCCCTTGGCGTCCGGGTGCTCCTTCAGGCGCCGTCGGACGTCGTCGGGCTCGGGCGGGTGGGCCAGATGACGTTCGGCGTCGAACCTCGGACGGACCCAGATCGGTTCGACGCCGTTGACGACGACGGCCGCGACGACGGACTTGTGGGCGTTGCGCGACAGCAGCAGCTTCTCCCCCGGCCCGGCCGCGGCGAGCATGGCGGTCTTCACGGACAGGGAGCTGCCGCAGGTCGAGAAGAACGCGTGCTCGGCGCCGACCGCGTCGGCCATCAGCTCCTGGGCCCGGCTCAGGACGCCCTGCGACTGGCGGCGGTCGTCGAGCCCGTTGAGGGAGAGCACGTCGGAGCGGAACACGTCGAGGCCGACGATCTGCGCCACCCGGGGGTCCACTCCCCTGCCCTGCTTGTGGCCGGGCGGACCGTAGGCGATGTCGCCGCGGCGCCGGAAGTCCGCCAGCGCCTCCAGGACGGGCGCGCGCGAGTGGTCCATGGTTCCTCCCGGGTCCGGCCCGCCCGAGCCGCCGCCGCGGCGTCCACGCTCTCGTGGCCCGGCGGGCACACCGACCGTGTTGACCCCGGACACCGGACGAAACGCCACGGGTGCCGTGCCGGCCGGGAGAGCGGCGGGAGCCCGGGGTGTCACGGCGGCGGGGAGTGAAACCCGGCCGGGACGAACCGGCATCGAGGAGACCCCCGTGACCCGTACCGTGCCCCGTACGCCCGACGCCGTGCACCGAGCCGTCCGCGCACACGTGACGGCCCGGGCCGACGCCCTGTGGGACGTGGCCCTGCGCCTGCACGCCGACCCCGAGCCCGCCTTCGCCGAGCACCGGGCGGCCGCCCTGCTGTCCGGTGAGCTGGAGCACGCCGGGTTCGACGTGGAGCGCGGTGTGGCGGGGATGCCCACGGCGTTCCGCGCCCGCCGGGGCCGGGGCAGGCCCGCCGTGGCGCTGCTGATGGAGTACGACGCCCTGCCCGGTCTCGGCCACGCGTGCGGCCACAACCTCATCGCGGCGGCCGGACTGGGTGCCGCGCTGGCCGTGGCCACCGCCCTGCCCGAGACGTCCGCCGGGACGGTGCTGGCGGTGGGCACGCCCGCCGAGGAGGGCGGCGGCGGCAAGGCCGTCGAGGTGGAGGCGGGGGTGTTCGACGAGGTCGACGCGGCGCTCATGTTCCACCCGGGCGTGTACAGCTGGGCGCGGGCGCCGCTGACGGCGCAGGTGCAGTACCGGGTGGCCTTCCACGGCCGGGCCGCCCATCCCACGGGCAACCCGACCGAGGGCGTCGACGCGCTGGCGGCGCTCGTGGAGCTGTTCAACGTGCTGGCCGTGCTGGGGCGGAGGCTGCCGGAGGGCTCGCACGTGCAGGGCATCGTCACGCACGGCGGAACGGCCACGAACATCGTCCCGGATTTCGCCGAGGGCCTGTTCGGGCTGCGGGCGGCCACGACGGCGGCGCTGGAGGACCTGACGGAGCGGCTGCGGGTGTGCGCAAACGGGGTGGCCCGGGCCACCGGCACCACCGCCGAGGTGGAGCGGGCCACCGTGCGCTACGAGCACTTCCGGGACAGCCGGGTGCTGTCCGAGCGGTTCGCCGCGCACCTGGCCCGGGCCGGGGTCGCGCTGTCGCCGCCGGCGCCCGGCGTGTACCTGGGCTCGTCCGACATCGGCAACGTCAGCACGCGGGTGCCCGCCATCCACCCGTTCGTCGCGATCATGGGCGGGGACGGCTCTGACCACACCCCGGAGTTCGCCGAGGCGGCCGCCTCGCCCCGGGCCCGCGTGGTGCTGCTCGCCGCGACCGAGGCGCTCGCCTGCACCGCCGCCGACGTCCTGCTGTCCGGCGAACTGCGCGAGGAGGCCTGGGCGCGGCACCGGGCGGTGTGAGTGGTTCGGCTCCGGCTGGGGAACCCGGCGAACGCTGTACCCACCGACCCCCTGGAGAGGGCCATGAGTCTGTTGCGAGTGCTCGGCCGCCCCATGCTGGCCTCGATGTTCCTCACGGGCGGCCTGAGTTCCGTCCGCGACCCGGAGCAGGTCGCCGACGCCGCCGAGCCTGTCGTCCAACCGGTCACCGAGCGCGTCCCGGCCCTGCCGGACCGCACCGAGCAGGTCGTGCGCCTCAGCGGCGCCGTACAGGTCGCCGCGGGGCTGATGCTGGCCACCGGGCGCATGCCGCGTCCGGCCGCGCTGGCCATCGCGGCCACCCTGGTGCCCACGACGCTGGCCGGGCACCGCTTCTGGGAGGCGGAGGACCCCGAGGAGCGGGCCCAGCAGCGCATCCACTTCTTCAAGAACCTGTCCATGCTCGGCGGGCTGCTGATCGCCGCCGACGACACCGGCGCCCGCCCCTCGGTGGTGTGGCGCGGCACGCACGCCGCCCGTGGTCTGCGGCGCGACGCGGGTCTGGTGCGCCGCTCCGTGCGTGCCACCGCACGGCCTGCCGCCGCGGCCGGGCGCGTCCGGGCCAAGCTCCCCGCGTGAACCGCCGGACCCGCCCGGCCCGCCGGTGCGGCACCGGCGGGACCGCACGTTAACCCCATGGGGCCGGGGGGACCCGAGCGCTGGAGGTGAAGGACATGGGACACGGAGGAAACGTCATCGACGAGCTGGTGACCGATCACCGCGAGGTCGAGGAGATGTTCGGCAGGATCGAGGCACTGCCGTCCGGCCACCAAGACCGCAAGGTGTACGCCGACCAGGTCACGATGGAGCTCGTACGGCACTCGGTGGCCGAGGAGGCCTACCTCTACCCGGCGGTCCGCGAGCACGTGGCCGGTGGGGACGCCATCGCCGACCAGGAGCTCCAGGACCACGCCACGGCCGAGCAGATCATGAAGGACCTGGAGGGCTGCGACGCGGGCGACGCCGAGTTCGACCGGCTGATGGGCATGCTCATGAGCGAGATCCGCTCGCACATCGCCGACGAGGAGGGCAACCTCTTCCCGCGGCTGCGGCAGGCCTGTCCGATGGACGCGCTCAACGAGCTGGGCGACAAGGTGCGCAAGGCGAAGAAGACCGCTCCGACCCGGCCCCACCCGGCGGCCCCCGACAAGCCGCCGGCGAACAAGCTCCTGGCCCCGGGCACCGGGATGGTGGACCGGCTGCGGGACGCGCTGAGCGGCCGCGGCACGTTCGAGTAGGGCCGTCACCGTCTGTGCGGGGTCCGTCGCCGAGGCGACGGGCCCCGCTTCCGTGTGTGTGCGTGTGAGTAACCACACTGTGACCCCAACGCCCGTGTGCGGCAGGGAGTTTGGAAGGTGCGGGACGGCGGATCACGGTGCGGTGGAACCGCTTCTCCGGCCTCCTCTGCCACGATGGGCGGCGCCGTACCCGTCGAGGGGAGCCACCGCGCAGCGCGGCCGGTGTGCCCCGCCCCCTCGTCCCCTTCTCCTGAGTCCTCCGACTCGTCTCCGAGTACCGCACTGTGTCTTCCTCCCCCTCCCCTGCCCTGCCCGCCTCCCGTTCGCCCTGGCGGTCGCTGCGGTACCGCAGCATGCGCTGGTGGTCCGTCGCGAACTTCGTGTCGAACGCCGGTACGTGGATGCAGCTCACCGTGCAGAACCTGCTGGTCCTGCAGATCACCGGGTCCGCCGCCGCGACGGGTCTGTCCATGTCCGTGCAGGCCGCCCCGGCGCTGCTGATCAGCGTGCTGGGCGGGGCCGCCGTCGACCGGTGGCCCCGCAAGCTGACGGCAGCCGTGAGCCAGGCGCTGCTCGGCGCTGTCGCGTTCACCACGGCCGTCCTCGTGGCACTGGACCGGATCGACATGACCTCGCTGATGGTGCTGGCTGCCGTCACGGGTGTCGTCGCGACCGTCGACAACCCGGCGTGCGCGCTGCTGGGCAACGACCTCGTGCCCGCGGAGGACGTGCCCTCGGCCATCGGCGTCGGGGCGCTGGTGCACCAGGCGGGCCGGCTGGTGGGAGCGGCCCTGGCCGGTGTGGCGGTCGGGTTCCTCGGCACGTCCGCCGCGTACTTCGCGAACGGTCTTTCGTTCCTCTTCGTGGCCGCTGTCATCCCGTTCCTGCGCCCCGCCGCCGGAGCGGTGCGGCAGACCGGCCGGGAGCCCGGGGGCGCCGGCTCGGACCTGACCGTGCGCGAGGGGCTCGCCTACTTCGTGCGGCGGCCGCGCCTGGTCGCGCTGGCGGGTGTGACCGGGATCAGCGCGGTGTTCGGCCGCAACTACGGACTCACCCTGGCCGTGCTCGTCACCGGGCCGCTCGCGGGAGGCGCCGGTTCGTTCGGCACGGTGTCGACCGTGCTCGCCGCCGGTGGCATCCTCGGCGCGGTCCTGGGCGCCCGGCTGCGCCGGCCGTCGGTGCGGCTCGTGGGCGCCCTGGCGGCCGCGGGGGCGCTGCTGCAGGTCGTGGCGGGCCTGTCGCCGTCGCTGGCGGTGCTGATCGTGCTGGTACTGCCCATGGCCGTGGTGGAGTCGGTCTCCGACACGGCCGGTACGGCCGTCCTCCAGACGGATCCGCCTGCCCACCTGCGGGGACGGGTGCTGGGCGTGTGGGGCAGCATCGGCACGGTGTGGGGCCTGGGCGGCCCGCCGGCACTCGGCCTCCTCATGGAACTGGCCGGCCCCCGCGGCGCCCTCGTCGCCGGGGGACTGCTCATCGCCGGCGCGATCGGGGCGGGCTCCCTGCTGCGCCGGCGCCGGGCCGCGGCGCCCGTGCTGCTCCGCAAGGAGGACCACGACGCCCTGGGCAAGCCGGCCCTGAGCCCGGCCGCCTGAGCTGCCTCGCCCCAAGGGGCCGGGCGCGCGGCCCGCACCCGCAGGGCTGCGTCCCGGACGCCCTACGGTCGCAGGGCCGCCTCCGCCGCCACCGCCGCGCGGCGGGCCAGCAGGGTCGTGGAGCGGCCGTCGAGGTAGGGCAGGACGACGGCCTGGCCGCCCCAGGTGCGGAGCACCTCCGCTTCGGGCAGGTCCTGGACGGAGTAGTCGCCGCCCTTGACCCAGACGTCCGGCCGCAGCCGGGCCAGTACCGCCTCGGGGGTGTCCTCCTCGAAGACCGCGACGGCGTCGACGCTGCCCAGCGCGGCCAGCACGCGGGCACGGTCGGCCGCCGGGTTGAGCGGACGGCCCGGCCCCTTGCGGCGGGCGACGGACGCGTCGGAGTTCAGGCACACGATGAGGCAGTCGCCGATGCGCCGGGCGCTCTCCAGCAGGCCGACATGACCCGCGTGCACCAGGTCGAAGCAGCCACCGGTGGCGACGACGGTGCCGCCCCGGGACCTGACCCGCTCGGCAAGGCCGAACGCGTCGTGCACGGGATCGGCGGCGGGGCCGGGGGCGGGCTCGGTCCGCCACAGGTCGGGGTTGCCCGCCCCGCCCGCCGCGACGAACGCGGCCGCCTCGGCGACGGCCCGTTGCAGCGCCTCCTCGGGCAGCAGGCCGTCGGCGAGGGCCGCCGCCGTCGTGGCGGCGAAGCAGTCGCCGGCGCCACAGGGGTCCCCGGCGGCCCGGTAGGGCACGGGGACGAGCATCGGGGTGCCGGAGCCCGGCCGGACCAGCAGCACCCCGCGTTCGCCGAGGGTGACGGCGACACCGGCGGCCCGCCAGCGCTCGGCGAGACGGGCCCCCCTCTCGGCGTACGCGCCCAGCGTGGTGTCCCCGGAGCCGGGGTGCAGGGCCCGTGCCTCGGCCGCGTTGGGGGTGACGAGGCGGGCTCCCGGCACCGGCGGGTCGCCCTTGGGGTGCGGGTCCCACACCAGGGGCGTGCGGCGGGCGGCGTCCTCCAGGAGCGGCCGCAGGGCACCGGCCGTGTGCCGGCCGTAGTCGGCGACCAGGACGGCGTGCGCGCCGGCCAGAGCCTCACGGACCGCGTCACCGGGTTCGCCGGGGGTGCCGCCGCCCCGGTCGATGCGGACCACCGGCCGCCCGCCCGCGAGGACACGGGTCTTGACCGGCAGCGTGCCGTCCAGCGGGATCTCCAGCAGCCCGACCCGGCCGCGCAGCCCGCGCCGTACCGCCTCGCTGGCCTCGTCGTCGCCGAGCGCCGTCACCAGGACCACGTCCCGGCCACCGCGGGCGGCCAGGGCGGCGGCCAGTCCGGCTCCGCCGGGGTGGCGGCGATCCCCGGTGACGTCGACGACGGGGGCGGGGGCGTCCGGGGCGAGGCGGGTGGAGACGCCTTCGATGTCCTCGTCGAGGAGGACGTCCCCGACGACGACGAGCGGGTGGGGCCCGGTCATGAGGTGCTCCCGTGGGTGAGGACGGCGCGGCGTGCCGGCAGCGCGGACACGGCCGTGTCGAAGCACTCGCAGAGCAGGTGGACGGCGACGAGGTGGATCTCCTGGACGTTGGCGGTGCTGCCGGCGTCGATGCACAGCGACTCGTGGGCGGCTTCCGCCAGGGGGTTGGGGCCGCGTCCGGTCAGAGCCCACACACGCAGTCCGGCCTGCCGGGCCGTCACGGCGGCGGCGATGAGGTTGGGGCTGCGCCCCGAGGTGGAGAGCAGCATCAGGACGTCGCCGGGGCGGCCGTGGGCGGTGACCTGACGGGCGTAGACGTGGTCGAAGCCGTAGTCGTTGCCGATGGCGGTCATGCTGGACGTCTCGGCGTGCAGGGCGAGCGCGGAGTAGGCGCGGCGTTCCCGGCGGTAGCGGCCGACCAGTTCGGCGGTGAGGTGCTGGGCCTGGGCGGCGCTGCCGCCGTTGCCCGCGGCCAGCAGCCGTCCGCCGCCGGTGAGGACGTCGGCGAGGCGGCCGCCCCAGTCCGCCACCCTGTCGAGTCCGTGCCTGCGGAACCCTCCGAGGGATTCCTCCAGTGACCGGCAGTGCAGTCGCGCGGTTTCCAGGACGGGGTGTGCGGGGGGTTCGCTCATGTCGATCGGGCGTACCGCCGTGGGTGACGGCGGCGAACCCGCACCTCCTTCGGATGTCGAACGTCGGGCCGTGGTGGCTGTCGTCGGGCGGGGAGCGGGACCGGGCGGTCAGCCGGCGCGGGTCGCGGCGGGCTCGGTGTCGAGGACTTCGCAGTAGGCGGCCTCGGTGGCGGCGGCGACCCGGCCCCAGCCGTACCGGCTCAGGACGCGTCGGCGGCCGGCCGCACCGCAGGCGGCGCGGGCCGCCGGGTCGGTGAGCAGCGCGGCGACGGCGGCGGCCAGGGCCGCCGGGTCGCGGGGCGGCACCAGACGCCCGGTGCCCGGGTCGGCGACGGTGTCGAGCTGCCCGCCGACCGCGCTGGCCACCACGGGCACGCCACAGGCCATGGCCTCCAGCGGGACGATGCCGAAGGGTTCGTAGTCGGCGGGGCACACGACGACGTCCGCGGAGCGCAGCAGCGACGGCACCTCCTCGCTGGGCAGGGCG